>JAISFI010000433.1 GCA_031263685.1 Dysgonamonadaceae bacterium
AAGATAAATCCTGCATCTATCGAAATGATGGCAAACGGAGAGACTCGTATAGATGTTTCCAGGTTATCTAATGGCATGTATTTCATTAGTGCAGGGAAACAGACCGGCAGATTTATCAAACGATAGCGCGTAACTGTCAATCATTACTTGTGTGTAGAAAACTCCTTATCTGCAAATAAGGCTGCCAATCCGGTAAACTGTTTCAGGCGTAAAATCTCGTCGCGATCCATTCCTACATGCTTTACAATCCAGTCGGTGGAGCGTCCCGCTTCGGTCAATTCTTTGACGATATTCGACATCAAGTCTATGTCGTGCGCACCTCTGGCTCGGTTATGCCGGATGGTAGTAGCCATACGGTCGCCGCGATCGCGATGTTCTTCCCGGATATAAGTTACCGGAAGCCAACCTAAGGTGCTCTGGGATATTTTTTCGGATTTCAGGAAAGAACGTCGACGATGATAGCCGTCCACAATCCGTATTCCGTCTTCTTCGGGAGAAGTGACAATGGGCATCGTGTAACCATCTTCTTCAATGGAAGTAATCAAAAGTTTCATTTCGGGCGTAGCTACATGATTCGGGTTGTAATCGTTCCCTTCAATGTTTACCGCACGTTCCCAGGCAACAAAATCGACAGGATGATGTTTGAGCGGAGATGCTTCGTGCAACACGGAACGGATATAATTCAGGGCTTCAATTTTTGTATTGTCGCCCTGCAGGCTTCCTATCAACCGGCATAATTCTTGTGTCAGGCCTGCTATATTTTTCTCATTTTCTTTGAATGTAGTCATAGCTTCTGTCTATATTTTTCAATTAATTCCCGCTGTTTCACGATTTGTCTTTTGGTGATGGAAAACGATAGGGAAGTACAAATGATATCATTTTTAAGTATTGTCATGCATAAGCGCCGCCAGGAAAGGAAGTCTGTTTTGTTGTCCAAACCCGGCAATACGTCGGGGATTGCCCTGAATTTTACAATATATTTATCTCCTTTTCCCCGCTTGCTGTAAGTGTAAGTATTGACTGTAACCTCAGGATCCAATCGCAGAATATCTTCATCATTGACCGGTGAGCCTACCCGATTCCAGTAGCGGATAAATTTGATGAACTTTGTCACGTATATCTTCCGTGTTTCATCGGGCAATGTTTTCAGCAGAAATTTACAGTAACTGCGCCAAGTATGTCCGGGAGGTAATTCGGCGCTACGTGTACCGGTAGCTTTGGTGTTGCAGTAAATATTGCCGAAATTGGCGCCACTAACCCGGTCAACCAATTTCAGCCAAGTGCCTGGCTCTAAGACTTTAAATAGGTACAAACCAGCCCGCTGTTCGCTACCATAAGGCTCGCAGATACGCATTTTCGACAAGGGCACCCCGGCTTTGTAAAACATGTCGTAGACGGAGTTGTATGGCTTGTTGAACTTACCGTTGTATGTCCAGATATCTTCTACCTTCCAGTCGTAAATGGGGTAAAAATTATAGGTCATTTGCGAAACTTTCGTCGAATATATTTTGTCTTTATACATGTTTTTGTCTTCGCGACTGAGGGCGTAATAACGGTTGAAACTTTCATCCGAACGAAGTCCCAAGAGAGAAGCCACCCGGCTTGACCCGTGATATTGAACGTGCCAGTCGCCGAAAAATCGCACAAATTCTTCGAATGTCATGTTTTTTCGGTAAAAATCGAAAGGATTGTTTTCTTCGTTGATTACAAAATCGTAGGAAGGCATTTCCCGTACCCATCTATCTTTTTGGGAGCTGTCCCAAAATACCCAGTAAGGCTCATACATGGATACCGCGTTATCGGTAGTCAACGGCAGGCAAACCCAGTAGGGACGTATCAAATCAAGATTGTTTAAGAACATATCTCTGATGAAATCAGTCGTGCGACCATACGATGCTTCCACATCAATGTATAAGACCGAAATCTTTCGTTGAATATTATTTGCACGCATATAATCCAGTACCAGATTCAGCATTACGCCGCTGTCTTTTCCGCCGGAGAACGAGAGATAGATCTCTTCAAACTGGGAAAAGATATAGGCAATCCGTTCTTGTGCTAACTCATACACATTTTTATCTTTGCAGGATGTCGTCGGGTTCATAATTTTTTGAACATTCTAAAATATTTAACACCCGGTTTTTTCACTTTAGTCAGTTCAAAGCCCAATTCTTCCATGAGAGATAATTCATCTTTGTGCGCAACGAAGCGGGCAATTACTCCCTTGGGCATATCGGATATCGCTTTTTCAATCAATACGGCCAGTAATTTTCTATCATTCAGCGTGCAGTCATTGCAAATGGTATTTTTCAGGACTGATAAAAAACCTGCAACATTTTTGTCTTCTCTCAATGCAATGTACCATACGTGATGTTCTGTATTTTTGAATGGATAACCGCCATTCAAAGAAATCACCAAAGGGTGTGTGATGGTCGATCCTATCAGGCTGTACAGAAGTTTATCCGAACCGCTGACTTTAATAATTCTCATCTCCCCCGTTTCTGTTGTTGTCATATTCATTCCGTAGATGTAACGTTAATCTCTTAATCAGCAACAATGGCTATTAACCAGCACAAAAATAGTCTTTTTTTTTATTATCTATGCAAAAAGGCCGATTTTTTCGTGGAAAAGCCGATTTTTTTTGTGGAAAAACGGGAGAAAAACGAAATAAAAGTGAAAAATGGCAGAGAGCAATGCCTGTTGATCCTGATTTTTCCCGTTTATCCTAAACGGATCTTCCCGATCATTACTTCAATGGCGACATTCAATCCATTCATATCTTTTCCGCCGGCAGTAGCGAAATGCGCCTGTCCGCCACCGCCGCCCTGTATGTGTTTGGCAGCTTCGCGGATGATCTGTCCGGCATTCAAGCCCTGGGTAACCAAATCGTCGCTAATCATTAACGTCAATGTCGGTTTGCCGTCAAATAACGTGCCTCCGACAAAATACATTTTTTCGGGAAATTCACCACGCAAGCGGAAAGCTACATCCTTCACCATCTCGGCAGGATAAATACCTTTTACAACAAAAAGACGGACATCGCCCTCCTGTTGTATCTGTTCTTCGAGCGTCTTTTTCAGGGAAGCGGCTTTTTCTTTCATGTATTCTTCCGCTTTTTTCTTCAATGCAACGTTTTCTTCCAGGAATTTATGTGCGGCTTGAATCAGATTCGGTGTGTGATGGAACATGCTTGCCAATTCTCGAATCAAGTTTTGCTGCGAATACAGCATGTCTTCACAAGCTTCGGCAGTTAGCGCCTCAACACGACGGATGCCTGCGGCAATTGAACTTTCGCTGATGATACGGAATGTTCCGATATGACCTGTAGCCGAAATATGCGTTCCTCCACATAATTCGATGGAGGTGCCGAAGCGAACAACACGTACATCATCTCCATATTTTTCGCCGAATAAAGCCATTGCTCCCAGCGACTTCGCTTCTGTTATGGGTACGTGGCGACGTTCGTCGAGCAATATGTTTTCACGAATTTTTGCCGTTACCAACCGTTCTACTTTTCGAAGCTCGTCGTCCGTTATCTTTTGAAAATGGGAAAAGTCGAAACGTAATATCTCCGGCGAAACGTATGAGCCTTTCTGTTCTACATGCGTGCCGAGTACTTCTCGCAGCGCTTCGTGCAATAAGTGTGTCGCTGTATGATTACATTCCGAAGCCCTGCGCTTTTTCAAATCTATTTCTGCCCGGAAAACGCCGGTTATATCGGCAGGCAACTGTTGAGAAAGGTGGACGGAAAGATTATTTTCCCGCTTCGTATCAAAAATCCTGACAATTTCTCCGGACGATCCGACCAGACAACCGCTATCACCGACCTGTCCTCCCATCTCGGCATAAAACGGTGTGCGATTCAAGACGATCTGATAGTATTCCTGATTTTTTTGTACAACTTTCCGGTAACGAAGTATTTCCGTTTCACAAGCAGCTAAATCATATCCGATAAATTCCGGATCGCCGTCTTTCAACAGCACCCAGTCGCCGGTTTCTACGGCTGCCGCGTGACGCGCCCGGTTTTTTTGTTTCTGCATTTCCGTGTCAAAACCGGGCCGGTCTACCTCCATACCTTGTTCTCGGAGGATTAATTCCGTCAAGTCTAACGGGAAACCATAGGTATCATATAAGGTGAATGCGCTTGCACCGTCGATGGTTGTTTGACCGGTAGCGCGAATTTCTTCCACTATTTTATCCAACATGCGGATACCTGTTTCCAATGTCCGCAAAAAAGAATCTTCTTCTTCTCTGATTACTTTTTCGATCAATTCCCGTTGCGTATTCAACTCTGGATAAGCATCTGCCATCGTGTCGGCCAATACAGGGATCAGTCGATACATAAAGGCTTTTTTCTGCCCTAAAAAAGTATATCCGTAACGGACGGCGCGGCGAAGAATCCGGCGAATCACATAACCTGCTTTGGCATTGGATGGCAGTTGTCCGTCTGTAACAGCAAAGGCAATGGTACGGATATGATCGGCAATGACGCGCATGGCGATATCTTTCTTTGGATCGTCTCCATATTGAAATCCGCTTATCCGGCCGATAGCGCGGATGATTGGTTGAAAAACATCGGTATCATAATTGGAAGTTTTGCCTTGCAGTGTCATACAAAGGCGCTCAAAGCCCATGCCGGTATCTATCACCTTTGCCGGAAGATCTTCCAGCGATCCGTCGGCTTTTCGGTTGAATTGCATAAATACCAGGTTCCATATTTCTATTACCTGCGGATGATCGTGATTAACCAGTGTTACGCCGTCTACCGCTTTTCTTTCGGCATCCGGACGTAAATCAACGTGTATCTCTGAGCAGGGGCCGCAAGGGCCGGTATCTCCCATTTCCCAGAAATTATCTTTTTTGTTGCCATTGATGATTCGGCTTTCCGGCAGATACTGTTTCCAGTAACCTGCTGCTTCGTTGTCCCGTTCCAATCCTTCTCGTGGACTTCCTTCAAAAACCGTTACATATAAACGCCCGGCATCTATTTTCAGCGCTACCGTCAAATATTCCCAAGCCCATGCGATGGCCTCTTTTTTGAAATAATCTCCGAAAGACCAATTGCCTAACATCTCGAACATTGTGTGATGATAGGTATCATGGCCTACTTCCTCCAAGTCATTATGTTTTCCGCTTACACGCAGACATTTTTGAGAATCGGCTATGCGCGGATATTTGACAGGAACATTCCCTAAAATAATGTCTTTGAACTGATTCATGCCCGCATTGGTGAACATCAACGTCGGGTCATCTTTGACAACCATGGGTGCAGAAGGCACAATTCTGTGATTCTTAGATTCAAAAAAGTCTTTGAAAGACTGGCGGATTTCTTTAGCTGTCATCATATAATTCCTATTTTTTCTAAAATAAGTTGCAAAAGTACTGCAAATAAATTACTTTTGCCAGCGACATGCTCTTAAAAAAACAGATATTTTTTAACAATGAGAAAGGTTCACTATTTTTACAACCCTCATACACTGGATTATGAGCGTATATATTTCTCCTGGAGACACCGGTTAGGTACAGTATTCAGGCATCTGTTTGTTGGATTGATGATCGGTATGGTTGTGTTCTTGTGTTCCATTTATCTTTTTGCTTCTCCTCGCGAGGCTCAACTCAGAAAAGAAAATCTATTGTTGCAAACGCAATTCGATATACTTTCCAGAAAAATGGATGAGTCTTTTCTTGTATTGAAGGACCTGCAGGAGAGAGACGATAAATTATACCGAATTATATATCAGGCAGAGCCTATTCCGACTTCTGTGCGGGAATCCGGATTCGGCGGAATTGACCGTTATGAAACTTTAATGAATATGCCCAATTCCCAATTGCTCGTTTCTACGGCAAAGAAAATGGATCAGTTGTCCAAACAGTTATATGTTCAAAGCAATTCTTACGATGAAATTTTCCATTTGGCTAAAAACCAGGATGAAAGGTTAAAATGTATTCCCAGTATTCAACCGATTACAAATAAGGATCTTATGCGAATTTCTTCCGGATTCGGGTATCGGATAGATCCAATCTATGGTACTTCAAGTTTTCATACGGGAATGGATTTTAAGGCCGAAGTCGGAACGGATATCTATGCAACCGGTAATGGAACTGTCGTTTCTTCTTTCTGGCGACAGGGATACGGCAACTGCGTCGTGATTAACCACGGATACGGATATGAAACGCTCTACGCACATTGTCATCAGATTTATACGCAGATAGGACGGGAAGTGGTGCGGGGACAGGTCATTGCTTCTGTTGGCAATACCGGAAAATCTACCGGTCCGCATCTTCATTATGAAGTCAGAGTAAAAGGGATTCCCGACAATCCTGCCAAATACTATTTTATGGATCTTTCTCCGGAAGAGTATGACAAAATGTTCGAGATTGCAGAAAATCACGGTCAGGTGATGGACTGAGATTCATCGGCAGAAAATAACGTCACGACCTATGAAACCATTCAAGCAAGAAAAAATATATTATTCTTCCAAAGAAGTATCACAACTGTTGAATGTGCCTCACACCACACTTATTTATTGGGAAAAGGAATTTGATGCTGTTCGTCCGAAAAGAACGGATAAGGGGAGACTTCAATTCAAAAAAGAAGATATTGATGAACTCCGGCTTATACATTATCTGTTAAAACAAAAAAAAATGACACTCGCAGGAGCCAAGCAAAAACTGAAAGAAAACCGGGATACAGTGGTTAAAACCGAGGGAATTATATCCCGTTTGGAAAATATAAAGCAGGAATTGTTGCTGCTAAAACAGGAGTTTGATGCATTAGAAGACGAATTTTAATCCATTACCTTCTATCTTTCAAGAAGGTTTGTTTTCTTGCGGAAATAACTATAAAATGCTATAAAACATGGAATAATAGCATTATTTTATCGCTAATTTAAAAATATACAAAACAAAAAGCAAAGAATACTTGCAAATAAAAAACAAAACGCTTACCTTTGTCGCGTAATTAATTTTATGCAGATACTTTTAAAAATTGTATGATGAAATTTACAAAAATGCACGGTGCAGGAAACGACTATGTTTATGTTAACTGCCTTGAAGAAGAAATAGCATATCCCGAAAAGATAGCAATATATGTAAGCGATCGACATAAAGGGATTGGCTCCGACGGACTGGTTCTTATCATGCCTTCTGAGACCTGCGATTTTCGTATGAGAATGTTTAATTCCGACGGATCGGAAGCTCAAATGTGTGGAAATGCCTCCCGTTGTGTCGGAAAATATGTTTACGATAATGGCTTGACAACAAAAACGGAACTTTCTTTGGAAACCAAAGCCGGAGTGAAATATTTACAACTTTTCCCGGTCGACGGAAAAGTCCAAAAAGTTCGGGTCGACATGGGTGAACCCATATTGAAAGCTTGGGAAGTCCCGGTCAAGTCGGATCAGGAAATATTAATCAATCATCCCGTAAACTTTAACCCGGAACATTACGCGATTACTTGTGTTTCGATGGGAAATCCGCATACAATCATCTTTATAGACGAAGATGTAAAAGGATTTCCATTGGAAGAAATTGGAAGAAAAATAGAGAACTATTCGCTATTTCCTGAACGTACCAATGTCGAATTTGTAAATGTCCTGACGCCTGTCCATGCAGCAATGAGGGTATGGGAACGGGGCGCCGAAGAAACCCAGGCCTGTGGTACCGGAGCGTGTGCCGTACTGGTTGCCGGCGTGCTGAACAGCAAATTAGACCGGAACGCCGTTCTTAGCTTGCCGGGAGGAGATCTCGAAATAGAATGGAACGAAAAAGATAATCATGTTTACATGACAGGAGGCGCTGTAACCGTCTTCAGAGGAGAGATTGACGATGTTGTATAATAACACAAACGATTTGTATAAAATAATAATATATTAGTAGAAGCAATAAACACGAGGTTAAAACAAGAAGCAAATTTATGGTAAAAATTAATGATCATTTCACAAGCTTGAAGGGAAGCTATCTGTTTGCGGAAATAGCGCAACGGGTGAAGGCTTTCAAAGCTGCCAATCCGGACAAAAAGGTAATCAGTCTGGGAATTGGAGATGTCACACAGCCCATTGCCCCGGCTGTGATCGAAGCAATACAGCGGGCAACCCAAGAGATGGCATCCGCAGAAACAATGAAGGGTTATGCCCCTGATTTCGGATACGATTTCTTAGTGAACGCCATCATCAAAAACGATTTTCAAGGCAGAGGCATTGAATTATCTCCCGATGAAATTTTTGTCAGCGACGGCGCCAAAAGCGATACCGGAAATATCGGCGACATATTAAGTGCCGACAACATCGTTGCCATAACAGATCCATCGTACCCTGTGTACATCGACACCAACAGGATGGCGGGACGTACTATAGAACTGTTGCCATGCGTTGCTGCAAACGGATTTTTCCCGGCTTTCCCGGAAAAAAAGGTCGATGTGATTTATCTCTGTTATCCAAATAATCCGACCGGAACGACATTGACAAAGGCGCAACTTAAAATGTGGGTGGATTATGCCATTGAACAGGAGGCTTTAATCCTTTTTGATGCTGCTTATGAGGCATTTATCTCGGAAGATGATATTCCTCACAGCATCTATGAAATAGCAGGCGCTAAAAAAGTGGCCATCGAATTTCGGAGTTTTTCCAAAACGGCAGGTTTTACCGGTTTACGTTGCGGATATACGGTAGTTCCGAAAGAATTGATAGCTTCGACCACTCAGGGAGAGAAGATTGCGCTGAATCAATTATGGAAGCGTCGTCAATCTACCAAGTTCAATGGTACGGCTTATATTGTACAGCGGGCGGCAGAGGCTGTCTATTCTCCCGAAGGACAAGTGCAAATCCGGGAAACCATTGCTTATTACATGCAAAATGCAACAATCATCAAAGAAAGTCTGGAAAAGCTGGGACTGAAAACATACGGAGGAGTAAACGCTCCATACATCTGGCTGAAAACACCGGACGATGTTTCGTCTTGGAATTTCTTCGATCATTTGTTGAACGACTTGCAAATTGTAGGAACTCCCGGCGTCGGTTTCGGCGCATCCGGAGAAGGTTTCCTCCGATTGACGGCATTCGGAAAGAGAGAAAATACGCTGGAAGCAATCGAAAGAATTATACGCTCATAAAGCTGTGCTTTAGGCAGATTCATTCATTGCCCCTGAGTTATCACCGTTCGAGAATATATTTTTTATTGACATAAGAGGTTATATATTTGATTTTCAGTCTATTTATTTAGTATTAACTTAAAAAAGCGAACAATGAAAAAGATTATTTTAGGATTAGCAGCAGTTGCTGCGGTTTTTAGTGTGAAAGCTCAGGAATTTTCTGTCGGAGCAGATGTAGTAAGTTCTTATGTCTGGCGCGGCGCCAAGCAGATGGGAGCAAGTATTCAACCCACGGTTTCCCTCTCGGCCGGAGGTTTTTCGTTAAGTGCATGGGGAAGTATGGATATTGCCAGTAATGCCGGAGGTTTTGGCATGGATGATCCGGCGACTGGCGCCGGTTCTTTGACCGGAGGGAAAGAGGTCGACTTTACTGCTTCCTACGAAGTTGCCGGCTTGTCTTTGGCGATTACGGATTATTGGTGGGCGGGAGAAGGCGCCGGTGCATACTTTATGTATAGCAGCCATCGTACCAACCATGTTTTTGAGTTTACTTTAGGCTATACATTACCTGTTGAAAGTCTTCCTTTGTCTTTGACCTGGAATACTTTTTTTACAGGAAGTGATTATTATACCGCTAAAGACGACGGTACCATTGGTAGATCCTATTCTTCTTATGTAGAGTTAGGTTATCCTTTCAAAGTCAAGGACGTCGGTTTGGCCGCTTCTCTTGGCTTGACTCCTTGGGAAGGCGCTTTTGCTCCATCTTTATCTGTCATCAATATTGGATTGAAAGCGTCTAAAGAAATCAAGGTTACGGATAGTTTTTCCTTGCCGGTTTTCGGACAAGTGATCACTAATCCCCGTGATGAAGATATTCATTTCGTATTCGGCATAAGCTTTTGATTTATTGAAACAATCATATCAACCGGTCGGCAATTGCCGGTGTCGTTGCCACGATAATAACATCATGCTTCTTGTACAAAACCTCGTTATCGCTGGCGGTTTCATGGCGTATTGCCGATCGGGTTGATGTTCGTTGCATAATTTTCAATCTACAAAAGTACGATTTTTTTGATAGCGGACAATGCCAAAACATTCAAATCAAAATTACAATCTGAAACAGGAATACATAACAAGCAGGAGCATATAACGCAACAGCAAATTCTGAAGTTGTAAAATTACAACACTTTTATGAATAACTCAATCATTCTTTTATTTTTGTATTGTACACAATGGTTTTGCGTATTCTTTAGTTCTGATAATCACTCTTTTCGCGACAAAATTGTTAAATACGCAATAAAAAAGTCACATTTATTTGTGTACTAAAAACATTTTGAATACCTTTGCAGCAAAATTAATTTCTTTTTGTATAAAACTTTCATTGAGCAATGTCTGATTGAGTGATGGATGTTTTGTAAGTAAAATATAAAATATATGTCTTTATTCATTCCAAAAAATTACAAACCTGCGCTTGCTCCCGAAAGTATGGAACAGGCAATTGCGCAGATAAAAGCGAAATTCCAAGATGAGTTATCACAAGCGCTGAATTTGCGCAGGGTAACTGCCCCTTTGTTCGTTCTTTCCGGCACAGGAATCAACGATAACCTCAACGGAACGGAACACCCCGTTTCTTTTGCAATTCCGGCTATTGGCGGTAAAAAAGCAGAAATCGTACATTCGCTGGCCAAATGGAAAAGGCTGAAACTGGCCGCTTACGGTATCCAGCCGGGCGAAGGCCTGTATACCGATATGAATGCTATCCGCGCAGATGAAGATTTGGATAACATCCATTCTCTTTACGTCGATCAGTGGGATTGGGAGCGGACGATTACGGCGGACGATAGAAACCTGGATTTTTTGAAATCCATCGTAAAAAAAATCTATCAGGCAGTGCTTCACACGGAGAAAATGGTGTGCGACCGCTTTCCACAGATTAAACCGACTTTGTCGCCGGACATTACATTCGTCCATACCGAAGCGTTACAAGCCAAATATCCTGCCCTTTCCCCGCGGGAGAGAGAAATAAAAGCCGCTCAGGAATACGGTTCGATCTTTGTCATCGGAATTGGTGGCGAATTGGCCGACGGGCAAATACACGACGGACGTTCTCCGGATTACGACGATTGGAGCACGCCTACGGAAAACGGCTACAAAGGGCTTAACGGAGACATCGTCATCTGGAATCCCATCCTGGAATCGGCCTTTGAAATATCATCCATGGGTATCCGCGTCGACAAAACAGCCTTGTTGAGGCAATTGAAAATACGCGGATGTGAAGACCGTACCTCCCTGTTCTTTCACAAAAGCCTGCTCGAAGATAAAATGCCGCTCGCCATCGGCGGTGGAATCGGCCAATCCAGACTCTGTATGTTTTTCCTGCGCTGCGCCCACATCGGAGAAGTACAGGCAAGCATCTGGCCGGAAGAAATGATTGAAATGTGTGCTAAAAATAATATTACATTAAAGTAGTTGGTTAATTATGTCAAACTTAAGATTCAAAGCAGTAAAGAAAGCTTCTCAAACGGAAGCAGTGGAAGCGCTCGCTCCCGGCGCAAAAGTGTCGGGTTATTTCGGCAAATATGTGTTCGACAGAAACAACATGAAGAAATATTTGTCTAAAGAAACACTGAAATCGGTTCTGAACGCTATCGACAAAGGCGAGCCGCTGGAAAGGCAAATCGCCAACCATGTCGCCGCAGGTATGCGGATGTGGGCAATGGAACTGGGAGCAACACACTATACGCACTGGTTTCACCCGTTGACGGAAGGAACAGCCGAAAAACATGACGCTTTCGTCGATTTCGACGGTAATGGCGGAATGATAGAAGAATTTTCCGGCAAATTGCTGGCGCAACAGGAACCGGATGCTTCCAGTTTCCCAAGCGGCGGCATCCGCAACACATTCGAAGCCCGCGGATATACGGCATGGGATCCCTCTTCGCCCGCATTCATCGTCAAAGATACCTTGTGTATCCCTACCGTTTTCATCTCCTACACGGGAGAAGCGCTCGACTACAAAACGCCCTTACTGAAATCTATCAGCGCGGTAGACAGAGCAGCCACCGATGTTTGCCAGTATTTCGACCGCAATGTCAAAAAAGTTTTCTCCTATCTGGGATGGGAACAGGAATATTTCCTGGTCGATAAAGCCTTGTACGCCGCCCGTCCCGATTTGGTATTGACCGGACGTACCCTGATGGGACACGACAGCGCCAAAAACCAGCAGTTGGACGATCACTATTTCGGCGCCATCCCGTCGAGGGTTGCTGCGTTCATGCGCGAATTGGAATTTGAATGTTACAAATTAAGCATCCCCGTTAAAACACGTCATAATGAGGTTGCTCCCAGCCAGTTTGAAGTAGCGCCTATCTACGAAGAATGTAACTTGGCGGTCGACCATAACCTGTTGTTGATGTCTGTCATGGAAACCGTTGCAGAACGCCATTCTTTCAAGGTATTGCTGCATGAAAAGCCGTACAAAGGCATCAATGGATCCGGAAAGCACAACAACTGGTCGCTGGGAACAGATACCGGTGTCAACCTCTTAGGCCCGGGCAAGAATGCCAAAGAAAATTTGCAGTTCATCACTTTTGTATCCAATATTCTGGTGGCAGTTCACAAAAACAATGCCTTGCTGAAAGCAAGTATTGCCTCTGCAACCAATGCTCACCGCCTGGGTGCTAACGAAGCGCCTCCCGCTATCATTTCCGTCTTCATGGGCAGTCAGATTTCCGCCTTGCTGGACGAACTGGTCGAAAGCAGTGGAACGAAAGATATTGTTATGAAAGAAAAAACAGGAACCCGTTTGCCGCTGTTGAACCAAATTCCTGAAATATTCGTAGACAACACCGACAGGAACCGGACTTCTCCTTTCGCCTTCACGGGCAACAGGTTTGAATTTCGCGCCGTAGGCTCTTCCGCCAACTGTGCTTCCTCCATGTTAGCATTGAACACCGCCGTAGCCGGACAGTTGAAAGCTTTCAAAGCCGAAGTAGATGCCCTGATTGCTGAAGGACAAAAGAAAGAAGAAGCCATCTTCACTATTGTCCGCAAAAACATCCGCGAATCGGAAGCCATCCGTTTTGACGGCAACGGTTACAGCGATGAATGGAAGAAAGACGCCGAAAAACGCGGCTTGAACTGCGAAACAAAAGTGCCGCTCATCCTCGACGCTTATATCAGCAAACAATCCGAAGAACTGTTCACCTCTACCGGTGTATTGAGTAAGGTAGAACTTCACGCGCGCAACGAAGTAAAATGGGAACAATACACAAAGAAGATTCAAATCGAAGCAAGGGTATTGGGCGACCTGGCGCTGAATCACATCATTCCGGTAGCCACTCGCTATCAAGGCTTGTTGCTCGATAATGCCGCCAAGATTCATGCACTTTTCGACAAAGAGAAGGCTGCTAAAATCGCCGGACAGGATTTGGTGATCATCGAAGATATCGCCGACCACATCAACTTTATCAAAACAAAAGTAGATGAAATGGTCGAAGCTCGCAAGAAAGCAAACGTTATTGAAAGCGAAAGAGAAAAAGCGCTTGCTTACTGCGAAAAAATCAGCCCGTATCTGGAAGAAATCCGCTATCATATCGACAAGCTGGAACTGATTGTAGATAATGAAATGTGGACGCTGCCCAAATACAGGGAATTGTTATTTATCAGGTAAAACTAATTTTTGAACACCAGAGAAGCGAAGGCACAAAGGCGCGAAAACACAAATGAATGAATAAATGAAAAAAACTTCGTGCCTTTGCTTTTCTGTGTCTTCATGTTCAGCATAATCTAATGCGAACATTAAAAAAGAAGCATGATGGAACAGAAAAATTTATATCTCTCCGAATACGAACGCGACTCGTGTGGAGTAGGTTTGCTGGTCGATATTCACGGAAACAAATCACACGACATCGTAGAGAAAGGTCTGCAGGTACTGGAAAATATGCTCCATCGCGGAGCAGAAAGTGCAGACAATAAAACGGGCGATGGCGCCGGGATTATGTTACAGATTCCGCACGAATTTATCCTTTTGCAGGGAATCCCTGTGCCGGAAAAGGGAAAATACGGAACAGGTCTTGTTTTCCTCCCAAAAGACAAAGAACAGGCTACCGCCTGTATGGAAGTGCTCCAAAATGTATTGAAACAGGAGGAACTTTCGTTGCTGGCAACACGGGACGTGCCGGTCAACAGCGATATTTTAGGTGAAATTTCCCGTTCCAACGAGCCGGATATCCGGCAAATATTTGTTGTAGGCGAAGACCGGGACACTCTGGAACGCAAATTATACATTGCCCGCAAAAAGCTGGAAAAGAAGATACTCAACTCTTCCCTGACCGATAAGCGGAGTTTTTACGTCGTCAGCCTTTCCACGCAACGCATCATATACAAAGGCATGCTTACTTCCACCCAGTTACGCGAGTATTTTCCGGATCTTGCAAGTCCTTATTTTACCAGCGGACTGGCACTGGTACATTCCCGCTTCAGCACCAATACATTCCCGTCCTGGGATTTGGCGCAACCGTTCCGCTTGCTGGGACACAACGGAGAAATCAATACCATTCGCGGAAACCGTTATTGGATGGAAGCCCGTGAAAGTGTGCTTCATGCGCCGGAACTGGGAAATGTAGAAGATATTTTCCCCATCGTCCAACCGGGAATGAGCGATAGCGCTTCGCTCGACAATGTACTGGAGTTTTTGGTGATGGCCGGGAAATCCCTGCCACACGCACTCGCCATGCTGGTACCGGAAAGTTGGAACGATAAAAACCCGATTTCTGCCGAATTAAAGGCTTTTTATGAATATCACAGCCTTATTATGGAGCCGTGGGATGGCCCTGCTACGCTGCTTTTTACCGACGGCCGCTATGCGGGAGGAATGCTTGATCGCAACGGACTGCGTCCGGCGCGTTATCTGATTACCAACAACGATATCATGGTCGTCGCCTCCGAAGCCGGCGTATTGCCGTTTGAAGCGACTGAAATCAAAGAAAAAGGCCGACTCCAGCCGGGAAAGATGCTGATGATAGATACCCGCGAGGGAAAAATACATTACGATCCGGAACTGAAAGAAGACCTGGCCAACGCGCATCCTTATGCAGAATGGCTGTCCAAAAACCGGTTCATCCTCTCCAAAATATCTTCCGGCAGAACAGTCAAATACGGAATAGACAACCTTCAACAACTGATGAAGGTATTCGGTTATACGAAAGAAGATCTTGAAAAAATCATCCTTCCGATGGCTACCGACGGGAAAGAGCCGATCGGCTCTATGGGAAACGATACGCCTATGCCGGCGTTTTCCGAAAAGCCCCAACGCCTGTTCAACTATTTCCGCCAACTGTTTGCGCAAGTGACCAATCCGCCGATCGACCCGATACGGGAAGAACTGGTCATGTCGCTTTCCCTATATATTGGAACACAGGATACCAACGTGCTTGAGCCTTCACCCGAATTGTGCAAGATGCTCAAACTGCACAGCCCGGTCATCGACAATTCCGATCTGGATATTTTAAGGCACTTGGGATACAAAGGTTTTAAGACGCTGACCATCCCCATGCTGTTCGAGGTAAAACAGGAGGCAGATAATACCCCGTCTCTCACCGCAGCATTGAACAAACTGTGCCAGCAGGCGGAACAAGCGGTCAACGAAGGATACAATTACATCATCCTGAGCGATAAAGGCGTGAACGCCGGACAGGCGGCTATCCCGTCTCTGCTCGCGGTATCGGCAGTTCATCACTATTTGATCGATAAGCGGAAACGGATGCAAATCGCGATCGTTGTAGAAACGGCCGAAGCCCGTGAAGTCATGCACTTTGCCCTGCTGTTCGGATTCGGCGCTACGGCGGTCAATCCCTACATGGCTTTTGCCATCCTGCAAGACAAGGTGGACAGTCACGAGATACAACTGGATTTCCATACGGCCGAAAAAAATTACATCAAATCCATCAACAAAGGCTTACTGAAAGTCCTTTCCAAAATGGGAATTTCTACCCTGAGAAGTTATCGCGGAGCGCAGATATTCGAAGCAATCGGCATCAGTCAGGAAGTACTGGACACGTATTTTCGTGGAATGACTTCCAGAATACAGGGTATCGACATGGACGACATCACCCGCGAAGCGCTGGCTTTCCACCTGGATGCTTTTGCTCCCGAACGTGAAGATTTTCGCATAGAAAATGCAGGTGTATACAGCTACCGCAAAACCGGAGAGTTTCATGCCTGGAATCCCGAAACGATTTCCAAACTGCAAATTGCTACCCGTCTGGGAGATTACAGGAAGTTCAAGGAATATTCCCAAATCGTGGACGAGAAGATGCAACCGGTATTTCTTCGAGATTTGCTGACTTACAAGCGGCAACCGATAGATATTTCGGAAGTGGAACCGGTATCGGAAATCACCAAACGCTTCGTCACCGGCGCCATGTCTTTCGGCTCTATCAGCAAAGAGGCGCATGAAGCGATTGCCATCGCCCTGAACACTTTGCAGGGAAAAAGCAATACCGGAGAAGGAGGCGAAGATCCTGTCCGTTTCAACATCGGGGCCGACGGCTTGAATCGCCGTAGCGCTATCAAGCAAATCGCTTCCGGACGTTTCGGAGTAACTACCGAGTATTTAATGAATGCCGATGAACTGCAAATTAAAGTGGCACAAGGCGCAAAACCCGGAGAAGGAGGCCAGTTGCCAGGATTTAAGGTCAACAAAATCATTGCCCAAACCCGCCATTCCATTCCCGGCATCACCTTGATTTCTCCGCCTCCTCATCATGATATTTATTCGATAGAAGATTTGGCGCAATTGATTTTCGACTTGAAGAATGTCAATCCCGCCGCCCGTATCAGCGTCAAATTAGTGTCCGAAAGCGGCGTTGGTACGATTGCCGCCGGTGTGGCGAAAGCGAAAGCGGATGCTATTGTTATCAGCGGCGCAGAAGGAGGAACAGGCGCGAGTCCGATCAGTTCTATCAAACACGCCGGAGTGCCGGGCGAACTGGGACTTGCCGAAACGCAGCAGACACTGGTCATGAACAACTTGCGCGGGTTCATCAAATTGCAAACGGACGGTCAACTGAAAACCGGAAAAGACATTGTTATCTCCGCATTACTCGGCGCCGAAGAATTTGGATTCGCTACCAGCGCCCTGATTGTACTGGGTTGCGTGATGATGCGTAAATGTCATCTGAATACTTGTCCTGTAGGCGTTGCCACGCAAAATGAGGATCTCAGGGCGCGCTTCAAGGGCAAGCCTGAATATCTGATTCATTTTATGACTTTCCTGGCGGAAGAAGTTCGCGAACATCTGGCGCAGATGGGTTTCCTCAGTCTGGAAGAAATTGTGGGAAGAACGGATCTTCTCGAAAAAAGAAACATCGACGGAAATATCAAAGTACAGAAAATCGATCTTTCCAAGCTGACTTGTTTTATCAATAACGGCAACGATATTCGTTGTACCAGAACGCAGGATCACAAAATAGATCAAATCCTCGACCGGGAACTGATTCGCAAGGCTAAACCAGCATTGGAGAAATCATTGCCGGTCGAAATAAAAGTCAGCATCGGTAATACTGATCGTGCTGCGGGTGCGATGCTTTCCGGAGAGGTTGCTAAACGGTATGGCGGAGCGGGTTTGCCGCAAGGGACGATTCAAGTCAGTTTCAGCGGATCGGCCGGGCAGAGTTTCGGCGCGTTCCTGTCGCCCGGTATTTCCTTTCTCCTGGAGGGGGAAGCCAACGATTATCTTGGAAAAGGCTTGTCAGGAGGACGTATCGCTCTTGTTCCGCCGAAACACAGCGCTTTTGCACCGGAGCATAATATCATCGCCGGAAATACCTTGCTTTACGGCGCTACTTCCGGCGAAGTCTATATCAACGGACGGGTAGGAGAACGCTTCTGCGTGCGTAACAGCGGCGCCACCGCAGTGGTAGAAGGCGCCGGCGACCATTGCTGCGAATACATGACCGGAGGAAGAACAGTCGTTCTCGGCGCTACCGGCAAAAACTTCGCGGCAGGGATGAGCGGAGGTATTGCCTACGTCCTGGATATCGACGGAAATTTCGATTATTTCTGTAACATGGAGATGGTAGAATTGACGCTGGTCGAAGACAAATCCGACAGTGAAGAACTGTACCGCCTCATCTCGGCACATGCCCAATACACGCAAAGTCCGATAGCTAAAAGGATCCTGAGCGACTGGAATAATGCTCTCAAACGCTTTATCAAAATCACGCCGATCGAATACAAAAAAGTGTTGCAGGAAGAGAAGATGGAAGCCATCAAGAAAAAAATTGCACAAGTAGAATCCGATTATTAATCAAGAAAAATGGGAAATCCAAGAGCATTTCTAACAATCAATAGAAAAGAAGCGGGTTACAGGCCCGTTTTAGAACGTATCGCCGATTTCGGAGAAGTAGAGCAGACGTTGAACAGTGAAGACCGAATGTTGCAGGCCTCGCGCTGCATGGATTGCGGCGTGCCGTTTTGTCACTGGGCCTGTCCGATCGCTAACCGCATGCCGGAATGGCAAGACGCCTTGTATAAAGGAAAGTGGCAGGAGGCTTACGAAATTTTACATACAACCAACAATTTTCCGGAGTTTACGGGAAGGGTATGTCCTGCCTTGTGCGAAAAAAGTTGTGTCCTGGCACTCGAAGGACAGGCACTGACGATTCGCGAAGGGGAAGCTTCCGTTACGGAGCATGCTTTCCTGGAAGGTTACATCAAACCGCATCCTCCCCGCAAGCGGACGGGAAAAAAGGTCGCCATAGCAGGCTCAGGCCCCGCCGGACTGACGGTTGCCGACTTGTTAAACCGGCAAGGTCATACGGTGACAGTCTACGAAAAAGACGAGGTCATAGGTGGTTTACTTCGTCTGGGCATCCCCGATTTCAAACTGAACAAAGAGATCATCGAACGCCGCCTGAATGTGTTGAAAGCGGAAGGTATTACTTTTCAGACCGGCGTTGAGGTGGGCAAAAAACTAACTGCCGAACAATTATTGTCCGATTACGATGCCATCTGCCTGGCTACAGGCGCCGGACATCCCCGCGACCTTCCCGTCGAAGGCCGTGACCTGAAAGGGATTCATTTTGCACTGGAACTCCTCCGGCAGCAAAACAAGATGGTGGCAGGGGCTGATATTCCGGAAGCGGAAAAAATATCGGCCAGGGGCAAACATGTATTGGTCATCGGTGGCGGAGATACGGGATCGGACTGTGTGGGAACGTCGGTGCGTCAGAAAGCGGCATCTGTCACCCAAATAGAGATATTGCCGCAGCCGCCGGCGGGGAATAATCCCGACACGCCCTGGCCGTCGTATCCGAATGTACTGAAAACGTCCAGTTCTCATCTCGAAGGCTGTACCCGCCGCTGGAATCTGACGACGAAGAGATTTATCGGAGAAAACGGCCGCGTCACCGGCGTAGAAATAGCCGAAGTTGAATGGACGAAATCGCCCGATGGCAGAATGTCGATGAAAGAAACGGGAAAGAGCGAAATCATTCCGGCAGAGTTGGTACTCCTGTCCATGGGTTTTGTGCATCCTGTGCACGAAGGTTTGTTGGATGAGTTGAAAGTGTCGTATGATGCGCGTGGAAATGTGGCGGCAGTAGCCCCCAACCAATCATCTGTTTCCAAGGTTTTTGTGGCTGGAGATGTTACTTCCGGCGCCAGTTTGGTGGTGCGGGCAATGGATTCCGGACAACGGGCGGCGAAGGTGATGGGGGAGTTTTTGGTGGGGTAAGAACTGCGCGGTTTAAATTGTGAGACAAAGGAGTGGAAACCGGAAAATTGTAGTGAATTAACAATTAATAATTAATAATTAACAATTAATAATGAATTTGTTGCAACGGAATCCGGAACGGATTACATCTCGGTAGCCAGATGTGAAACGTCCGGTTGTATGTGCGACGTCGAAGCAAAGCGGCGAAGCCTCGAAATATTTTTATGTATATCGCATGAATCAAATCGAATTTGGTCATCGGATAAAATATTTCGGGGCTTCGCCGCTCCAGCACAATTATGCATGATTCCATCCCGACGTTTCACGTCGGGCTACCGAGATAAAATCCGTTCCGGATTCCGGCTACCCGGATAGAATCCGTTCCGGATTAAATGATTTGATTTAGTTTTTAGTTCTTACTGTCCGTGTATAATTGGAAAATTTCATGTAAATTTGCGGCAAATTTCATAATGACATCTTCACCTATAATCCTTAAATAATGGAACAACTCAAACATGAATGTGGTATAGCCATGGTTCGCCTGCTCAAACCGGTTTCCTATTACGTAGAGAAATACGGGACATGGAAATATGGTCTGGACAAGCTTTATCTCTTGATGGAAAAACAACATAACCGCGGACAGGAAGGCGCCGGTATCGGTTGCATCAGCGGCAATGTCCAACCCGGCATGGAATACATCTTTCGCGAAAGAGCGCTGGGTAGCGGCGCCATCAAGGAGATATTTGAAAATGTACACAAAACCTGCGAAACATTCGCTCATGAGCCGTTAGAAAAGATTCCTTTCTGTGGAGATGTTTATATGGGACACTTGCGATACAGCACTACCGGACGTTCCGGCTTGTCTTACATTCATCCTTTTCTGCGGAGAAATAACTGGCAATCGAGAAGTTTAATGCTCTGCGGAAATTTTAACATGACGAATGTCGATGAAATTTTTGAACAGCTAATCAGTCAGGGACAACATCCCCGCCTTTACTCCGACACTCTGATGATTCTGGAGATGATGGGCAATTACCTGGACCGGGAAGTACAGCACCTGTACGACTATTATCATCCCAAAATGGCCAATGGAGAACTCCTAAACCGAAAAATTGCGGAAAATATTGATCTGGCGAGCATCCTGCGCCGCTCCAGCCATTCATGGGACGGAGGATACGTTATCTGCGGATTGACGGGCAATACCGATATGTTCGCCTTGCGGGATCCTTGCGGCATTCGTCCTGCATTCTATTATGTGGACGATGAAATTGCCGTCGTCGCCTCCGAACGTCCCGTGATACAAACCGTTATGAATGTGTCGGTCGAAGAAGTCAATGAATTGCAGCCGGGAGAAGCATTTATTGTCCGTCAAAACGGCAGCATCTCTTTAGAACAAATCCAGGCACCTCAGAATGTCAAACCCTGCTCTTTCGAGCGGATTTATTTTTCCCGTGGAAGTGATCAGGATATTTATCAGGAACGGAAGATGTTAGGCCGCATGTTGGTCAATCCCATCCTTCAATCCATTGACAACGACTTGGAAAACACGGTTTTCTCTTTTATCCCCAACACTGCGGAAGTTGCATTCTTCGGCATGATGGAAGGTTTTGAAGAATACTTGACGGAGCAGAAAAAACAACTGATAAAAAATCAGATACACAAACTCCCCGAAGAGGAACTGGATCGCATCCTTTCCCTCCGTATCCGGCAGGAGAAAGTGGCCATCAAGGACATTAAACTGCGCACGTTCATTGCCGAAGACGAAAACCGCAACGATCTGGCCGCGCACGTATATGATATTACCTACGGATCTATCCGCCCGTACACCGACAATCTGGTCGTGATCGACGACAGTATTGTTCGCGGAACAACCCTGCGACAAAGCATCATCAAGATACTGGACCGGCTGCATCCGAAAAAGATCATCATCGTCTCGTCTTCTCCACAAATCCGTTACCCGGACTGCTACGGGATAGACATGAACAGGATGAACGAATTTGTCGCCTTCCGCGCTGCCATCGCCTTGTTGGAAGAAAGAGAGATGCGGAATATCATCGAAAAAGTTTACCAAATGTCTAAGGCGCAGGAAAATCTGCCTAAAGAATATATTGTCAATCATGTAAAAGCGATTTATCAACCTTTTTCTGCAGAAGAAATTGCCCGCAAAATCGCCGAACTCCTTACTCCCGAAGGAACAGCATCCGAAGTAGAAATCGTCTTCCAATCACTGGAAGGCTTGCACCAGGCTTGTCCGGATCATCCGGGCGACTGGTATTTCTCGGGAGATTATCCTACGTCGGGAGGAAATCTGGTGGTAAACAAAGCGTTTCTTAAATATTACGAAGAGAAATACAGGTAAATCAAATTGTCACATTTGACTGCGTCGATTTTCAGTTCAGCGTCATTGCGAACCGCGAAGCGGTGAAGCAATCCAGGTGTACGACGATGGTTATTTCTGGATTGCTTCACCGCTTCGCGGTTCGCAATGACGGCTGCGACGATTTGATATCATCAAGTCAAGCCCCTGCAATCCGCTTTAAGCAGTCAACCCCTGTTGCAAAATAAACATCAAACATCCTGCCAGATAGCCGATGAGCGCCAGCCATGATATATTCTTCAAATACCAGAAGAAATCGATTTTTTCCATCCCCATCACGGCAACACCGGCGGCAGAGCCGATGATCAGAATACTGCCTCCCGTGCCGGCTGCATACGCCAGAAAACTCCAAAAATAATGATCCAGATGAAAATCATACATCCCCATAGCTCCGGCGACCAAGGGTACATTGTCAATAATCGATGAAAGTATGCCGATAATGGTCGTAATCAAATAATACTTTCCAGGATCTTCCATCGGAATACGATCCAATGAAACGGACAACAGCCCCAAATGCCCGTAAGTCTGCAAAGCGGCAACAGACATCAGTATACCTAAAAAGAACAGAATGCTGGGCGTATCTATTCTCTGCAAAATATGGGTTACATTAAAGACACTCTTTTCATTCAGAGGACGTTTTTCATTCAATATTTCTGCTAATATCCACAGGATTCCCAATCCTCCCAACATCCCCAAATATGGTGGCAGATGCGTGATTGTCTTGAATATGGGAACAAAGATCAGGGCGCCTATTCCAACAATAAATATCAGATTCCGTTGCCAGTTCGGCAGCGTTACCGAATGTGTGTTTGCCTGTGTTTTCGGACGATGAATTTCTCCTTTCATCGTAAATGATAAAATCACTAACGGAATAACTATCGAAACTAAACTGGACAAAACGGTTTGAAAAATGATCCCGCCGGCGCTTATCTTTCCGGCAATCCAAAGCATGATCGTCGTCACATCACCGATAGGAGACCAGGCGCCTCCTGCATTGGCAGCTAATATGACTATACCGGCAAAAAACCACCGGTCTTTTTTGTCTTCGACCAATTTGCGCAAAAGAGCGATCATCACAATAGCAGTCGTCAAATTATCTAAAACCGCCGACATAAGAAAGGTGATGAAGCCGATGATCCATAATAAACTTACCTTCTTAGTCGTTACAATCCGGTCGGTGATAATCTTGAAACCACCGTGCGTATCGATCAGTTCCACGATTGTCATCGCGCCCAGCAGGAAGAATAATATTTCGGCAACTTCTCCCAAATGGTGTAATAAGGATACATGCGTCACCCAGGAAACAAAAGTAGCGTCCGGATGTGTCGACAAATAATCCTGGAACGCCGATAATATAGGCATCCCCGATATATCTCCGGTAATCAGGAGCGTCCACAACACGGTTCCCAGCAATAAAGCGGTCGCCGTTTTACTAACATGTAACCGGTGTTCCAATGCGATACAAGCATAGCCGATTACAAAAGCAATAATCATTAAATAAAAAGTCATTTGTATTAAAGTATTAGGATTGATGTAAAATTTATATGTTTCTGTTCAAAAAATCAATAGCTGTTTTCGTGTACATCCTTGATAGCACGACCACTGGGTTCATTCATGTGGGTAAATGACTGATCCCAGGCCAATGCTTCGGCTGTGGAACAGGCTACACTTGGGACAGACGGAACACTCCTGGCTGCGCTTTCGCTCGGAAAATGCTCTTCAAAGATGGTACGATAGTAGTACTCTTCTTTGTTTCGGGGAGTGTTGATGGGGAAGCGGGTAGCTGCATTTGTCATTTGCTCGTCGGAAACCTGTTCCGAAGTTATCTTTTTCAAGGTATCAATCCAGTTGTAGCCCACTCCGTCGGAAAACTGTTCTTTCTGTCGCCACGCAATATCTTCTGGGAGATAGGAGGAGAACGCTTCGCGGAGGATTTTCTTTTCGATTACTTTCCCGGGCGCCATTTTCGCTTCCGGATTCAAACGCATCGCCACATCCAGAAATTCTTTGTCCAGGAAAGGTACACGCCCTTCTACACCCCAAGCGCTCAAGCTCTTATTGGCGCGAAGGCAATCATACAGGTACAGTTTACTGATTTTACGGACGGTTTCTTCGTGGAAAGCTTTTGCGTTGGGTGCTTTATGGAAATAGAGGTAACCGCCGAAAACTTCGTCGGCGCCTTCTCCGCTCAACACCATTTTGATGCCCATACTCCTGATAAAACGGGCAAGCAGATACATTGGCGTAGAAGCGCGGACAGTAGTTACGTCGTACGTTTCAATGTAATAAATAACGTCGCGGATGGCGTCCAATCCTTCCTGAATGGTATAATGTATTTCGTGGTGTACGGTTCCGATATATTCGGCTGCCCGTTTGGCCGCTTTCAAGTCGGGCGATCCTTCCAGTCCGATAGCAAAAGAATGGAGTTGAGGCCACCAGGCGTCGGATTTGCCTCCGGTTTCGATTCGCTTGGAAGCATATTGCTTGGCAACGGCAGAGGTTATAGATGAATCCAATCCTCCGGACAGGAGCACGCCATACGGTACATCGCTCATCAACTGACGCTGCACGGCAGCTTCCAGTGCGTCGTGAAGTTCTTCCACGTTTGCCGGATTGCTTTTCACAGGATCATACTCCATCCAGTCGCGGACATACCATTTCTTCATCTCTTTGTCTCCGCTGTAATAATAATGACCGGGAAGGAAAGGCTCATAGGATGTAGCAACACCTTCCAAGCCCTTCAACTCGGAAGATATAAGCAGATGGCCGACATTGTCGCATCCTATATATAAAGGAATAACTCCTATTGGATCTCGGGCAATCAAGTAAACATCTTTTTCCTCATCATACAAGGCAAAGGCAAATATGCCGTTCAGGTCTTCCATGCAGTTGACTCCTTTTTCCCGGTAAAGGGCGAGGATGACTTCGCAATCGGAACCGGTCTGAAATTCATATTTATCTTTCAACCGCTCACGGATTTCAAGATGGTTGTATATTTCCCCGTTGACCGTCAAGATCAGTTTTCCGTCCTTACTTTTCAACGGTTGTCCGCCGGAAACCGGATCTACAATAGAGAGTCGCTCATGCGCCAGAATGGCGCTTTTCCCTGCATAAATACCGCTCCAGTCCGGCCCCCGGTGACGGATACGTTTACTCATGATCAACACTTGTTTCCGAAGCGTTTCCGCCTCTCCTTGGATATTAAATATTGCTGTAATTCCACACATAAAGCATTATTTTTACTGTAAAGTATATGACTGTTAATTATTATGCATTGTTCTGTCTCGGCGAAAAGCAATCGTATGGCTTGCATCTTTCCGGTTTTTGTTTTTCGCCTTATTGCAGCAAATTGTTTTCATTTCAAACAGAATCAAAGCAAAATAACAGGCGTAAAAACGGGACAAATATACATGAATTTTTTCAATTAAGCATAGATGAGATGGAAATTTTAAGAACTGAAAAGACTTTGTTACAACGGTATTTGGAATGGATGCAATGTAGAGCGGTTGATGCGCTCTCTACGTCATTGCGAGCATAGCGAAACAATCCAGTACAGCTATACTTCGTGCGGTTTAAAATTGTGAGATGGACATAGTAGCCGGAATTCGGAACGGATTGCCTCCCGGTAGTGTTCGGCGTAAGCTAATCCGGAACGGATTTCATCCTAGTAGCCTTAAGTTTGCGGCATTAAAAAAAGTCGAGGTAAAATCTTTACTTTTGTTGTAAGAAAGTAAAGATTTAACTGGCTGACAGCAGTAAACTCTCTCGGTAGGTAGATTTATAAATCTAAATCCGGAATAAGACTTCTGTCAGTCAAACTGAGGATACTAAATAGAATGTTAGGCATTAAACCTGTTTAAGGCTATAGTACAAACAGCTATTGGGTTAAATCCAATTAAATAACAAAAGTATGAAAAAAGAATTATTTAAAAGAATTATTTATTGGAATTGATTTTTCGAAAAAAACATTCGATGCTTCCGTGATTGACAGTAATGACTTGGAGTCCGTAAACTGGAAACAGTTTGAAAACACATCGGAAGGATGTGCTCTGTTGGTGAAGTGGGTGAAGGAGCAGACCAAACGGCCACATGATTTATGGCTGTTCTGCGGGGAACACACAGGCTTGTATAGCATATTATTAAGTGAATTTTTAATTAAAAAGAATCTGTATCTGTGGCTGGAAAATCCGTTACAGCTCAATCAGTC
>JAISFI010000032.1 GCA_031263685.1 Dysgonamonadaceae bacterium
TCAACATTTCGGTCGTTAATCCGTAGGGCAATTTGCCCGGATTCCAGATTTCCAGTCTGTCGCGGAAAAGCATAACCTGTACGCTTGCATTGCTTGTATAATCGCGATGACAAATGGCGTTTACTATTGCCTCCTTGACTGCATCAAGCGGCATCTCCAAATCAACATCAACGTGTGTCTTTATATCTCTTGCACCTACTTTTGCATCTACACGTGACATCACAAAACTTACGGCCTGGTCTATCAATTCAAACACATCGCCATCGTAAATATGATAGGACGGAATCGGTTTTTCTATCCTATTTCCGTAAAACTGACAGCATTTTACAGACGAGGTCAGCATAAATTTTTGCGGATTTTTACCGAAGAGTAGAATCGCGGCATTTGTAATCCGTTCTTCACTAACCAGATTTAGATGCGAAAGTACTTTTTTATAATCTGCTGTTTCTTCAAAAGGAAATGAGCGCTTAATATGGGCTGTTCTTATGAAATCTCGGACTTTTCGTTCATCAATATCCTCAAACGTTGCAAAACGGTTAAACGTAGCATCAAATGGAGTTGTACGAATCAGTTCCTGCTCTTCAAGGTATCGGATAAGCGAGTTATAGACTGATGTTTTAAACTCTGCCGCATCAGCAAAAGCTTTGCGAACCACTTCATTTTCGGCCTTTTTAATCAAAAGAATTTCTTTTCTGTTGCGCTTGGGCGTCGTTTTGATGAAAATCAAACGTGTTTTATGCAGTTTGCTTGCCAAATCATATTCTCTTTCTGTTGGCGAAACGCCTTCGTTATCTTCAAAGCCGTATTTTTCGCCAAAAATTCCCAAATAAATGTCGCATTGTTCAACTTCGTTCAGAAAAACAGTAGCAGGCGTAGAGTTCAATGCAGGTATATTCTCGAAAATAAACGGTTCGAAAAATTTACCCAGCAAAGCATCGGCGGTCAGATAGTCGAACAGCATTTGCCGCTCTTCTGCAAACTCCGACTGTACGCTACTTATGAATACCCGTTTTTTCTGCATCTTTTGATTTTTAGACTACGAAAGTATAATTTCTTTTTCAAATCGTAATCTTTTTTTGAATAATTTATTTGTAACTGTTCAGAGGATATGCTCAGGTTTTTAGTTCTTCTCTGTATGTAATTGAAAAAATTCCTGTACATTTGCACCGGTTTTTTCGTCGGGAGCACCCTGCCGGGAAATAGGAAAAATTATTCAACTACATACATAAAAAATTATGTCGGAAATTAAAAAAGAAACAGGAACATTTGCAGTAAAAAAAGGCCTTGCGGAAATGTTGAAAGGCGGAGTAATCATGGACGTTGTCAACCCTGAGCAGGCAAAAATAGCCGAAGAAGCAGGAGCGGTTGCCGTGATGGCGCTGGAACGCGTACCTTCGGACATTCGGGCGCAAGGTGGCGTAGCACGCATGTCCGACCCCGAAATGATTATCGGAATACAACACGCCGTTTCCATTCCCGTCATGGCGAAAGCCCGTATCGGGCACATCGTTGAAGCCCGCGTACTGGAAGCCCTGGAAATCGACTTCATCGACGAAAGTGAAGTGTTGACGCCCGCCGATGATGTATATCACATCCTGAAATCCGATTTCAAAGTACCTTTCGTTTGTGGCGCCCGTAACCTGGGCGAAGCGCTTCGCCGCATCGGTGAAGGAGCAGCCATGATTCGCACCAAAGGCGAAGCCGGTACCGGCGACGTGGTCGAAGCTGTACGTCACATACGCCAGGTAAACAGCGATATTCAACGGGTCGTAAGCGCCTCTTCCATGGAGTTGATGACAATTGCCAAAGAATTTGGCGCGCCCTACGAATTGGTTGTACTGGTGAAAGCATTAGGACGGCTGCCCGTTGTGAACTTCGCCGCCGGTGGAGTCGCCACACCTGCCGATGCCGCCTTAATGATGGAATTGGGATGCGATGGCGTATTCGTAGGATCCGGCATCTTCAAATCGGACAATCCCGCGAAACGCGCTAAAGCGATCGTAGAAGCAGTAGCCCACTACAAAGACGCCGCCCTGATAGCCGAAGTCTCCAAAGGCTTAGGCGAAGCCATGCGCGGACAAAGTGTAGCCCAAATGGAAGATAAAGAAAAAATAGCCGGTCGTGGCTGGTAAGTAGATGAAAATCGGAATATTAGCATTGCAGGGAGCGGTCAGAGAACACCGCAACCTGCTTCGCCGCTTACATGTAGAAACCGTCGATATACTGAATCCTCAAGACTTGCAGGGAATAAGCGGATTAGTCTTGCCCGGAGGGGAAAGTACTACCATGGGCAAGTTATTGTTGCGCTACAATCTGTTAGAGCCTATAGCCGAACGGGGACGTAACGGACTGCCAATTTTCGGTACATGTACCGGACTGATACTGCTATCGAAACACATCAACAATAGCGACCAACATTGTCTGAATCTAATGGATACCTGTGTGGAGCGGAATGCATTCGGTCGCCAGTTAGATAGTTTTGAAGCGGATATGTCCATTCCTGCATTAGGCGAAAAACCTTATCATACCATCTTTATCCGCGCTCCATATATTGAGAAAGCCGATAACAACGTCCGGGCATTACTCAGTTATCAGAACAAAATTCTTCTTGCCGAGCAAGATCATTTGCTGGCTGCTGCATTTCATCCCGAATTGACGGACGATACACGGCTACACGAATATTTTATTCGGAAAATCGATCAGGACATCCGTTAGTTAGAACATTTTCATCACCTGATTGATTCCCGCCACCAGCACATCTATCTCCTCTTTCGTATTGTAAAACGCGAAAGAAGCGCGAACAGTTCCCTCAATGCCCAGGCAGTGCATTAACGGTTGTGCACAGTGATGTCCGGTGCGGACGGCTATTCCCAGCCGGTCGAGCAACATGCCCATATCATAATGATGAATGTTCTTCACCAGAAAAGAGATTACACTGCTTTTCTGCGCGGCTGTTCCATAAACGCGCAAGCCCTCTATTTCCGATAATTTTTCACTTGCATAGCGAAGCAATGCGTGTTCGTAAGACGAGATATTTTCCTGTCCGAT
Organism: Dysgonamonadaceae bacterium; assembly: GCA_031263685.1. Lineage (GTDB taxonomy): Bacteria > Bacteroidota > Bacteroidia > Bacteroidales > Azobacteroidaceae > JAISFI01. The sequence goes on from JAISFI010000032.1 coordinate 3,049, forward strand.
TCGGTTCACATACGATAAAGCCTCGGCCAAAGCTGTAGAGCCGACGTAATCCGGAGTGCCAGCCTCAAATTTGAAAGGCAAATCGTTAAAAACCGTTCGCTCGAAAGAAACGGAAGCGATCATCTCTCCACCTCCCTGATAGGGCGGCAGGGATTCCAGTAGAGCTTCCTTTCCGTACAGGACGCCTGTGCCTGTAGGTCCATAAACTTTGTGTCCCGAAAAGACCAAAAAATCACAATCCAGGGCCTGTACATCGACGGGAAGATGCTGAATGGACTGAGCGGCGTCTATCAACACCGGTATCCCCTGTTGATGTGCTAGGGCGATGATTTTTTCTATCGGATTGATGGTGCCCAATACGTTGGAGACGTGAGCGATGGAAATCAGTTTTGTCTTCGGAGAAATCAACCGCTCCAAACTTTCCAGCATAATTTCTCCCTTTTCATCGACAGAAATCACTTTTAGTGTCAGCCCCAATGCCTCTTGTTGCAATTGCCAGGGAACGATATTGGAATGATGCTCCATCGCGGAAATCAGAATCTCGTCGCCCGGTTTGCAATACTTGCGGCAAAAGGAAGAAGCGACTAAATTGATCGCTTCCGTTGTTCCTCGTGTAAAGATTACCTCCTGCGACGAGCGCGCATGGATAAACTCCTGCACGGTTTTTCGTGCAGCTTCGTGCGCTTCTGTAGCTTGCTGGCTCAAGTAATGGACGCCTCGGTGTATATTGGCGTTGATGGTCGTGTATACCTCCTCCATTTTCCGGATGACTGGAAGTGGCTTCTGGGAAGTAGCCGCATTATCCAAGTACACCAGCGGCTTTCCATAAATTTTCCGGGAAAGTATCGGAAAATCTTCCCGTATTGTCTTTATATCAAAAAAATCCATATATCAAATCTCATCAACATTTGTTATAACATCCGCCGCATTTAGACCTTTCGCCTTTGAATCTTTTTTCCACCAATTGGCGCAATCTGTCTTTCAGGACATCAATTCTTATAGTATCCAGTACATCGCTCGTGAAAGCGTACATTAACAGCAACTTCGCCTCTTTTTCCGGAATACCGCGGGAACGGAGATAAAACAGGGCGTTTTCGTCCAACTGGCCGGTAGTCATGCCGTGAGAACACTTCACATCGTCGGCATGTATCTCCAGTTGAGGTTTGGAAAACATTCTTGCATCGCGAGTGAGGCAGAGATTCCGGTTGGTCTGATAGGCATCGGTCTTTTGCGCATCAGGAGCAACGAATATCCGACCGGTAAAAACACCGGTGGAAATGTTGTCCAGTACATATTTAAACAGTTGATTACTGGAACAGAAAGGTACATTGTGCGCTATTTTCACAAAATTGTCCGTATGCTGCTGTTCTCCCAAGATAGCGATTCCGGAGAGGTGCGTCCTGGCATGCTCGCCATCCAGAGAAACGAAATAGTTGTTTCGGGTAAGGCCATTATAGAGCGTCGTCCCATTCACCATCACATTGGAATGGGCGCGCTGGGAGATGAACGTGGAAGACAAACGAGTGGTATGCGCGGAAGATTCTTCCATTTCATAAAAATCGAAAACGGCGTGATCGGCAATGAAAATTTCAGTGACTTGGGTCGCAAGGAATTTTCGGTTTTCTTCCGATGTATGGTCACAAACCAATAACTTGACTTGGGCATTTTCTTCGACGATAATCAGCATCCGGCGGTTACAGAGGACGTCGATGTTGCCCGTCAACACATTAATCACTTGGATGGGACGTTCAACAACGGTGTTGGGAGGAATATACAGCACATAACCGTCTTGAGCGAACATCGTGTTAAATGCCGCCAATCCGTCGGCAGCAGTATCCGCCAGTTTCGTATAATAACGCTGGAAAATTTCCGGAAATCGGATGGCAAAATCATTCAGGCTACCGGAAAAAACCGATTCCGGTAAGGTAGTTTTCGGCAGGATAGTTTTCGACAAATGTTGTGCATAAAAACTGTCATTAACCACCACATAAAGATTGGTCGACAAATTCGGCACATCACACCGGAATAGCTTATCCGGATGCAAGGGAAAAGCCAATCGGTTGAAGTTCATACCATAATCGCAGGCAAAAGCATCGCTCACAGGTGTTTGCCGATAATCTTCCGATGGAAAGGCTGGGAATCCATTTTTTTCAAAATCGGACAATGCCTTATCTCTCGGCGCGTTCAATCCGTCTGCACATGCGCCGTCAATAATTTTTCGGCACTCCTTGAAAAGGTCTATGTAAATCTGTTCCGTTTTCATCGAATGTTCAGTTTCCTTCATTTTCTTCCCGAATCCAGTCATATCCTTTTTCTTCCAGTTCCAATGCCAGTTCGGGGCCGGCGCTTTTGACAATACGGCCTTTGTAAAGAACATGGACATAATCGGGTTTGATATAATCCAGCAGTCGTTGGTAATGGGTGATGACGATGGTAGCATTTTCTTTAGATTTCAGCCGGTTTACGCCGTTGGAAACTATCCGCAAAGCGTCGATGTCCAATCCGGAATCTGTTTCATCCAGAATTGCTAATTTCGGCTCGAGCATCGCCATCTGAAAGATTTCGTTCCGCTTTTTCTCACCACCGGAGAACCCTTCGTTGACCGAACGATTGGAGAGTTTGCTGTCCAATTCTACAATTTTCTGTTTATCGCGCATCATTTTCAGGAAGTCGGTGGCCGATACAGGCTCTAATCCCCTGTATTTCCGGTGTTCGTTGACGGCTGTACGCATGAAATTTGCCATCCCTACGCCCGGAATTTCTACCGGATATTGGAAACTGAGGAAGATACCTTCCCGCGAACGATCTTCGGGGAGTAAATCCAACAGATTCTTTCCTTCAAAAGTCACTTTCCCTTTGGTTACTTCAATGGCGGGATGACCGATTAATACCGATGAAAAGGTACTTTTTCCAGATCCATTCGGACCCATGATAACATGTACTTCTCCTGCAAGAACCGTCAGGTCAATACCCTTTAAAATCTCTTTGCCATTGATGGCGGCATGTAAATTTTCTACTTTTAACATGAAACAAATTTAAGAAAGGGCAAATTTACATGAAATAATTGAGAAATGAAGAATGGAGAATGATTTTAAGAAGAAAGACCTTAAATCAGAGGAAAAACGAAAAAAATTTATTGAATAGTTGCTTTTTGTCTTTTTTGCATTACCTTTGCGGCAAAAAACTGAGAGTTAAGAACTAAACAAGTATTATGATAGTTGTGGAAATAAATAGCAGTATTTTATATTTATTTAACGAAAATTATTTGGAAATTCCGAATAATTTCATAACACACACACACACACACACACACACACACACACACACACACACACACACACACACACACACACATCTAACCAGAGTACAAAGTCACTTACAAGTACAGACAAACGTACAGGTAAATGCACAAACACAACACAATAATTATTTATTTTTAACAATTCGAGCGGGCATTTTCCGGATTGCTTCAGGCTTCGCTTTCGCAATGACGATGCTCTCTACACGTCATTACGAGCCGCTTGCGGCGAAGCAATCCAGCAACAGGACGTTGCACACAACGCCCCCGCTATCCATGCGCAACACGCGAAGACAATTCACGCAATATCTCCTTCGAATATCGTATACCGACCATAAACAGATCACAATCATTCACAACATTATTCACTATAAAACAATCAATTTATGAAACTAAGAGGTCTCACATTCACTTCAGCAAGAGGAAGTTTCTGTACACTTACTTCCGGTTTGCATCTTTCATTTTTTGTAATCAGCAGGAAATACTTTTGCCTGTTACTCATCGCCCTTTCATGGGGAATACACCTGCAGGCACAATTGCCTTTGAAAGCAAAGCCATTGAATGTTTTTGTTCAACCAGTACTATCAGAGCCGTATAGTATCGACGTATTGAGCAAAAGCGAATTAGGTTCTTGCGGCGTCTCCAATATTAGTATAGAACTGTTTGCCGATCCGTCGCGGGGAACCGCTTCGGTCGATCCTATCTCTAAAAATATCCTGTACAAACCAAATAACGATTTTAGTGGTCAGGACAGTTTGAAATACAAACTTACATGCGGCATGGAAAACAGTGTAGCTGTGGTGCTGATTAACATAGGTAATCAGCCGGAAGTGGTCATCGATGACGCATGCGCGGTAATACCTGCCCCAATGGTGTGGGGAATAGAAGAAGGTGTTAATTTAGGGATTGTGCACGTTTACACTCCACCGCTTATTGGAGATTTGGACGGAAATAAATGGCCCGAAGTGATCAGTTCTGCCTTAAATCAAAATAGTTCGCCTATCGGTCATGGCGGCAAACGAATCAGTATATTCAAGGATGGGAGCGCCGATAACCGAATAGATTTTACAACAGTAGCCCCTTTTCAATGCTTTACGCCAGGAGTGATGGCTATTGCCAAAGTAAAAGTCTCCGAAGA
>JAISFI010000037.1 GCA_031263685.1 Dysgonamonadaceae bacterium
TCGCTGGTAAAAACAGTTTTCACTACCGTCGGCGCGGAAAAAAACGGGCAACCGCAGGCGCATCTTGCAGAAATCCGCGTAAAGATGGTTCCTCAAAGCGAGCGTAAGATTTCGGATACAGATTTGGCGCGGGAAATGAAGCTTGTGCTGCAAAAGCGTATCGCGGGCGCAAAGATTACGACCGCCACATCCGGACTGCTGGGCGATGTTGACGACGATCCGATACAATATTTCGTCATGGGAAACAGCATGGATAGCGTGCTGTTCGCTGCCAACCGTCTGCTTGAAAGCATGTCGGCGGTGAAGGGAGTGATGGATGCCAAAACATCCATCGAGGCGGGCAATCCGGAAATCAGCATCATTCCCGACCGCAATAAAATGGCAAGCCTCGGCATTATGCTGGGCACTCTGGGACTGGAACTGTACAACGCCTTCAACGGCAACACCGACGCAAAATTCCGTGACGGAAATAATGAATACGACATTAACATCCGCCTCGACCGCTTCGACCGGCGGAGCAGCGCGGACGTCGAAAACTTCGCGGTGATAAACGCTTCGGGCAATCCCGTCAAGCTGAAACAGTTCGCCAAAGTGGAATCCACCGAAAGCCCGACGCAACTTGAACGTCGCAACCGCGCCCCGTCTGTCACAGTAAGCTGTCAGGTAGCAGGGAGGCCTTCCGGCGATGTCGGGACAGATATGGAACAGGTAATCGCAGACCTCAACTTCCCCGAATCAATCAGCATTGATTACGGTGGCGACCTCGAAAATCAGGACGAAGGTTTTGGCTCGCTGGGTATGGCAATCCTCATTTCCCTGCTGCTGGTTTATCTCATCATGGTTTTGCTCTACAACAGTTACGTTTATCCGTTCGTGGTATTGTTTTCCATTCCGCTGGCGATTATCGGCGCGTTCTGGGCAATGGCGTTAACGATGGAATCACTCAACATCTTCACGATACTCGGCTTGCTGATGCTTATCGGGTTAGTTGCGCAAAACGCTATCCTCGTCGTGGACTTCACTAACCAGATAAAATCTACCGGAATGGAACTGAAAGCCGCGCTCATGGAAGCCACCCGCAAGCGTTTCCGTCCGATTATCATGACGGCTCTCTCAATGGTTATCGGGATGCTGCCCGTCGCCCTTGCGCAGGGCGCAGGTTCGGCGTGGAAAAACGGTCTGGCGTGGGTTATCATCGGTGGTCTGCTGAGTTCCATGTTCCTGACGCTGATTGTTGTTCCGCTTGTATATTACCTGATGGACAGGGTGATAATACGGCTTGGGTGGAATAAGAAGAAAAATATTGAGATAAAAGAAAATTCAGAAATTTTATAGTAGTAAACAATTTTAGAAATTAATTCAAAATGAAAAAGATTAGATTATTAGCAGGCTTGTTTTTGTTCAGCCTGTGTGGTTATTCACAGACAGTAAGCCTTGGTATTCGAGGCGGATTAAGTATTCCCAACATTGTTGCCGGAGGCGATAATCCATTGAGTAAAGGCTATTCGTCGCGCATTGCCGAAGATGGCGGCATATTTGCCGAACTGGGAATTAACAACTATGTAGCCTTTCGACTGGGCGTTGAGTACAGCGGTCAGGGAGGCAAGCGCAACGGTATTCAGGCAATACCAGCGGATCAGATCATGTCCGGTATCACAGCCGGCATGGGTGGCGGGAATATGCCGGGAATGGACGCTATCCTCGGGCAGATAGCATCCGGTATGCCCGAAATAATTTACGCGGATGTCAAAAACACTGCCGATTTCGACTATCTGATGATACCCGTATCCCTACAAATCGGGACAAATGCAAACAGTCGCTGGCGCGTTTACGCCAATGCAGGCCCCTTTGTCTCATTCCTTTTGCATGGGAAACAAACCACGGAAGGTCAGAGTAAAATATACACGGATGCCGGTAAATCACGAACGCTGTGGGACAATATCCCTGCGGCGATGCAGCCGGTCATTGAGGGTGGCGTTCCACAGTTGGCTTACGTTTTGCAGAACGGAACGGATTTCGGTTCCACGGAAGTAATTACGCGGGAGTTGAATCCGGTAAATGCAGGCGTTCAGGGAGATATTGGACTATCCTACCGACATGAGCAGCACAGGATTTTTATTGAGATTGGCGGCAATTACGGCTTTGTCAAAATGCAAAAAGACCAGTCGAACGGCTCAAACCGTATCGGGGCGGCGACTGTTATGCTCGGATACGCAATACAATTAAAATAAACCATGAGCAAAAAGAACAGGAAAATAGCCTTTGCACTATTCGGATTAATGCTTGTCCATGCTTCGGTTTTTGCGCAGACACATAAGTTTACCGTCAGCGGGAACGTTCGCGACACCGACGACGGCGAGGATTTAATCGGCGTTTCCATAGCCGTCGTGCAGGCGGAAAATCTGGGGACGGCGACCAACCCTTACGGCTTCTATTCCATTAGCTTGCCCGAAGGGAGATATACTTTGAGGTTTTCGTATATCGGATATGCTGTCAGGGAGATGGAAGTTGATTTAACGGCTGATAACCGGTTAAACGTAACATTGAAATCCGACGTGCAGCAATTGCAGGAAGTCGTTGTCAATGCGCAAAGCCGGAATATCAATGTGAGCAATCCCACGATGAGTATTGACCGGATTTCAGCGGCAATTATCAAGAAAATACCCGTCCTGCTGGGAGAGGTGGATGTGATAAAAGCCATTCAGCTCTTGCCGGGCGTTCAGGTCACGTCGGAAGGCTCGTCGGGATTCAGCGTCCGCGGCGGCGGATACGACCAAAACCTGATACTTCTGGACGAAGCGACCGTGTATAGCCCTTCCCACCTGATGGGCTTCTTTTCGGTGTTCAACAACGACGCCGTCAAGGATGTTACGCTCTATAAAGGCGATATTCCCGCGTCTTACGGCGGACGGCTTGCTTCGATGATGGATATTCGCTCCAAAGACGGCAACAGTCAGCGTTTTTCGGGAACGGGCGGCATCGGGCTTATCGCGAGCCGACTCACGCTGGAAGGTCCCATTGTAAAGGACAAGTCGTCGTTCATCGTTTCGGGACGCAGGACGTATGCCGACCTGTTCATGAAACTGGCGAACAGTCCCGACATGCGGAATACCAGCCTGTACTTTTACGACCTGAACGTCAAAATCAATTACCGCATCAACGACAACAACCGCCTGTTCCTTTCGGGATATCTGGGACGCGATAATCTTTCGACCGACTATATGGGCATGAACTTCGGCAACAAAACCGCCACGCTGCGCTGGAATCACATCTTTTCGCCCAAACTGTTTTCCAACTTTACGCTGATTGGCAGTCTCTACAATTATGCTTTGGGAAACAGCGCGGGTGCCTCGCTTATGCAGGAATGGAAATCGAAAATGCAGGATTACGGCTTGAAAGCCGATTTCACTTACCATCTCAATCCCCGCAACCACATCCGGTTCGGATACAGCGCCACGCATCATACGCTTGTGCCGAGCGAAGGCGGTGGCGGTAGCATTTCGGGACAAGTCCGGCAACCGAAGGAGTTTGCATTGGAGCACGCTGCCTATCTGTCCAACGAAATGAAAGTTACCGACAGGCTGATTCTAAAATACGGGCTGCGCTACTCCCTGTTTCAGAATATTTCCAACGGCGAAGCGGTCAATTATTTGAACCGTTACGAAATGGAATCCGTCGAAAGTCATAAGCGCGGGACGGTGTACCACTA
>JAISFI010000057.1 GCA_031263685.1 Dysgonamonadaceae bacterium
AGGGCAACCGTTAGTTGTCCTTCGTTTGCAACCAGCCAGCCCGGAATATCTTCGGAGATAATCTCCACATCCGGCAATTCGATCGTAGCTTCTTGTCCGTCAATCACAAATTGGAAACGCCCCGACTGTTCGAAAGTCAAGATATTTTCCTGCGTCATTTGTTGAATTTCGGCGGCCAATTGCTTCATGATTTTTCCGTAACGAGGGCCTAATTTCTTGAAATCCGGTTTGATTTTCTTTACCAGAATACCGGCATCACCGCTTACATAATTGATTGTTTTAACGTTGACTTCATTCATGATTAAATCCTGTACGGCGGCAATGGCATCTTGCTGGCGCTGATCCGTCACGGGAATCATGATCGCCGTCAAAGGTTGACGAACTTTGATGCTTACCTTCCGGCGCAATGCCAATACCATAGAAGAAACGTCCTGTGCCAGTTGCATCCGCTCCTCCAGATCCCGGTCTATCAAAGAACTGTTAGCTGTCGGAAAATCGGATAAGTGAACGGAAACTACCTTTTCCCTTCCGGTAGCGCGAATCAGGTCTGTGAACAGCTTATCCGCATAAAAAGGCGCTATCGGAGCCATCAGTTTGGCAACAGTTTCGAGGCAGGTATATAAAGTCTGATAAGCCGAAAGTTTGTCCGCATCCATCTTTCCTCCCCAGAAGCGTTTCCGGTTCAGTCGGACGTACCAGTTGCTGAGGTGGTCGTTGACGAAGTCCGTTATAGCGCGTCCTGCACGGGTTGGCTCGTAGGTTTCAAAATATGTGTCGACCTCTTTGATTAATGAATTTAACAAGGAAAGTATCCAGCGATCTATCTCCGGACGTTCGCACCGGTCGACCGCTGCTTCCTGATAGGTAAACCCGTCTACATTGGCATACAGTGCAAAAAAGGAATAGGTATTGTATAATGTTCCGAAGAATTTGCGTCGCGCTTCATCCAATCCCTCCAAGTCAAACTTCAAGTTATCCCATGGCGAAGCATTGGTGATCATATACCAGCGCAACGGATCGGAGCCGTATTGCTCTATTGTGGCAAATGGATCGACGGCGTTGTTCAGACGCTTGGACATTTTATTGCCGTTCTTATCCAATACCAATCCGTTGGACACTACTGTTTTGAACGATACGCTGTCGAAAACCATAGTTGCGATGGCATGTAAAGTAAAAAACCATCCGCGAGTTTGGTCAACCCCTTCGGCGATGAAATCGGCAGGAAACCCGATTCCCTTATCGAAAATTTCTTTATTTTCAAACGGATAGTGGAGTTGTGCATACGGCATCGCTCCCGAATCAAACCATACATCTATCAAGTCGGATTCCCGTTTCATCGGTTTACCTTTCGGAGAGACCAGCACAATCTGATCCACATACGGACGGTGCAGGTCTATGTTTTCGACCGCATAATTCGCTTTGGAATAATCTCCGATGTTGAAGTTTTTAAAAGGATTTTCCGGCATGTAACCGGCTTGTACGGATTTTTCTATTGCTACGATTAATTCTGCTATGGAACCAATGCAGATTTCTTCCGATCCATCGTCTGTTCGCCAAATGGGTAACGGAGTTCCCCAATAACGGCTGCGGGAAAGATTCCAGTCCTGCAAGTTCTCCAGCCATTTGCCAAAGCGGCCGGATCCGGTAGCCTGCGGTTTCCAGTTGATGGTGTTATTCAGTGCGATCATCCGGTCTTTGCAGGCGGTTGTTTTGATAAACCAACTGTCTAAGGGATAATATAATATCGGTTTATCCGTCCGCCAGCAATGCGGATAGTTATGGGTATGTTTTTCGATGCGGAATACCCGGTTTTGCTGTTTCAGCATAACGCAGAGGTCGATATCCAGGGTCGTATCCTTATCGGACAATGTCGGGTCGTAATCATTTTTAACGTATCTTCCGGCATATTCGCCGTATAAATCTACGCGGACGTGTTCTTTGACAAAATCGGCATCCAAATCGGCAATCTTGTAGTATTTCCCGGTAAGATCTACCATGGGGCGATTGTTGCCATCCTTATCCGGCAACATCAGGGGCGGAACGTTGTTTGCTTTAGCAACACGCGCATCGTCGGCGCCGAATGTAGGGGCGATGTGGACAATTCCCGTTCCGTCTTCCGTTGTAACAAAATCGCCGGTGATGACGCGGAAAGCACCGGCGCCGGGATTCACCCAAGGGATGAGCTGTTCGTATTCCATTCCCTCCAGGTCGGCGCCTTTGCAGGAAGACACAACTTTGAAAGGAATAAGTTTGTCGCCTTCCTGATAAGTGTCCAGTTGCAAGTCTGCCGCTTTTTCATTGAAATGTGTATACAGCAAATCTTTGGCGATAACAACCGTCATCGGTCGATAAGTGTATGGATTATAGGACTGTACGATGAGATAGTCGATATTTTTACCAACGCAGAGCGCGGTATTGGAAGGCAATGTCCAGGGCGTAGTTGTCCATGCCAGCAAAAATGGGTCTCCGAACTGCGCCATTTCCGGTCGAGGGTTTTTAATGCGGAACTGTGCCGTACAAGTCGTATCTTTCACGTCACGGTAACAGCCGGGCTGATTCAACTCGTGCGTACTCAGGCCTGTTCCTGCTGCCGGAGAATAGGGCTGAATGGTATATCCTTTGTACAACAGGCCCTTGTCGTATATTGCTTTCAGCAGAAACCAAACGGATTCTATGTAGCTGTTTTCGTAGGTGATGTATGGATTTTCCATATCTACCCAATAACCCATCTTGTGCGTCAGATCTTCCCACTCTTTGGTGTATTTCATGACTTCTTTCCGGCAGATAGCATTGTATTCTTCTACCGAGACAGTCTTTCCGATATCTTCCTTGGTGATGCCAAGTGTCTTTTCCACGCCCAGTTCTACCGGCAATCCATGGGTATCCCAACCGGCTTTCCGGTTTACCAAAAATCCTTTCATCGTCTTGTAACGGCAAAAGATATCTTTAATGGAACGTGCTATTACGTGGTGAATACCGGGCATTCCGTTTGCAGAAGGAGGCCCCTCGTAAAAAACAAAGGAGGGCGCATTTTCCCGTATCTTCAAACTTTGACGAAAGACGTCATCTTTTGTCCAACGGTTTAATATTTCTTTATTGACTTCCGACAGGTTTAATCCGTCGTATTCCGTGAATTTCTTTTCCATTTTGCGTACTTATTGAAAAATGAGTGCAAATGTACGGTTTAAAGTGAAAAGTGAAAAGTGAAAAGTGAAAAATAAAAGGTGAAAAGTGAAAAATGGGTGAGGAGGGGTACGGATACGACAATTTGAGATGCCCGCTAACATGGATAATCAGAAAAAAATCTTACTAAATATTTTGTTTTTCAATTTTTTGCATTACTTTTGCGCCGAACTTTTTAAAAGTGAAAAGAGAAAAACGAAAAGTTTTTATTTATGATAGTTGTGGAAATGAACAGTGTGAATTTATATTTCTTTAACGAAGATTGTTTGGAAGTTCCGAATAATTTCGTAACACACACACACACACACACACACACACACACACACACACACACACACACACACACACACACACACACAACATCGCCGCTACATTAATAAAAAACGCGCACGCAACGCGCGCGTATATAATCATTTACATTCAAATAACAATGGGAAGCTATCTTCAAATAAGATGGCTTTTAGTGTTTTTTATAAACTTTACTACAACCGTCGAAAAT
>JAISFI010000115.1 GCA_031263685.1 Dysgonamonadaceae bacterium
CCTTGACGTCATTGCGAGCCACTTGTGGCGAAGCAATCCAGTGATAGAATCTGGATTGCTTCAAGCTTCGCTTTCGCAATGACGATACGAGCAATTTGAATAAATATAACAATAGATAAATTTGAAGCAATGAAACTATTCGATGTTTATCCCCTGTGGGAGATTGAGCCGGTTAAAGCCAGCGGCTGTAAAGTGTATGATAAAGACGGAACGGCCTATCTGGATTTGTACGGAGGACACGCCGTCATCTCCGTAGGGCACGCTCATCCTTATTATGTACAAAAGATTACCGACCAGTTGCAACGCATCGGTTTTTATTCCAATTCCGTGTTGAACAGTCTGCAGGCAACATTGGCGCAGCAACTCGGTAAGCTTTCGGGCTATGAAGATTATTCCCTGTTTCTGATCAATTCCGGTGCAGAGGCCAACGAGAACGCCTTAAAACTTGCTTCCTTCCACAACGGTCGGAAACGTGTAGTAACATTCAAAAAAGCTTTTCACGGCAGAACTTCCGCCGCCGTCCGGGTAACGGACAATCCGAAAATCATTGCACCCGTTAACGAAAATATGGACGTCGTCTATCTTGATTTGAATGATCTGGATGCTGTCCGCACCGAACTGCTCAAGCAAGACGTTTCGTCCGTTATCATTGAAGGCATACAAGGTGTAGGAGGTATCCAAATTCCCGACAACACGTTCCTGCAAGGCCTCCGAACAATTTGCTCGGAAACAGGCACTGTCTTGATTGTCGACGAAATTCAATCCGGCTACGGACGCAGCGGAAAATTTTTCGCACATCAATATGCCAGTATCCGTCCGGACATCATCACCATTGCCAAAGGCATGGGCAACGGTTTTCCAATAGGTGGCGTACTGATTAGTCCGCAGTTCACGCCCGTGTATGGCATGTTGGGCACTACTTTCGGAGGAAATCACCTGGCATGTGCCGCCGCCATTGCCGTGCTCGAAATCTTTGCAAAAGAGCAGTTAATCGACCATGCAAAAGCTATTGGAGATTACCTGCTTTCCGAATTGAAAACGATGCCGGGAATCAAGGAAATACGTGGCTTAGGCCTGATGATTGGTATCGAGATGGAAAAACCGGTGAAAGACTTGAGAACAGCATTACTTTTTGAAGAAAAAATATTCACCGGCGTATCCGGCACGCACGTCGTCCGTTTGTTGCCGCCGCTCTGCCTCAGCCAGACAGAAGCTGAATATTTTTTGACAGCGTTCAATAAAATCATATCTCGATGAGCTTGATTACGACTCTAACCATCCCCCAATCGCTTCGCTTCATTGAGGGTTATCTAAATCAGACGCCTTACGGCGTCAACTTGCAGTGCACAAAAAGTACTGCGTAATATCAATTATTCATAAACAAATTATTATCAAACAAATGAGAGTAACCATTATTGGTGGCGGAAACATCGGAGGCGCCATCGCCCGCGGCCTGTCCCGGGGCAGCTTTTTTCAGGCTTCAGACATCACGGTAGTCGATACCAACCCTGCCGTATTAGACGCTTTAAGAATATTTAACCCGCAGATAAACCTTGCCCAAAAAAACAACGACATCACGCTTTCGGCAGATATTATCATTATCGCCCTCAAACCGTGGCTGATAGAAAATTTCCTGGAAAGCATCAAGTTTCAATTGAATTATGACAGGCAAACCATCATTTCTGTAGCTGCCGGTATCTCCTTTAAACAATTAAATGAATATCTGAAGCAAATAGGACCTGAAATGCCTACCTTGTTCCGGATCATTCCGAACACCGCTATTTCCGTCAATGAGAGCATGACTTTCATTGCGTCGTTCAACGCATCCGAGAAGAAAGAGCAACTAATCGTAGACATCTTCAGCAACATGGGAAAAACTGTCCTCATCTCTGAAGACTCCATGTCGGCAGGAACAGCATTAGGCTCTTGCGGCATTGCATACGCCTTCCGCTACATCCGCGCCGCGACAGAAGCGGGAGTAGAAATAGGATTCTCGACCGAACACGCCCAACAAATCGCTATGCAAACTTTGAAGGGCGCTATCAAGTTACTGGAAGACAACAAATCTCATCCGGAAATGGAAATCGACAAGGTGACAACCCCGGGCGGTATCACCATCAAAGGATTGAACACCCTGGAAAAATACGGTTTTACGAATGCAGTCATTGAAGGCATCAAAGCCGGGAATTTATCAGAAAATATATCATAATCTGTCATAAACAGCACAATATTATTATAAACAGCAAATGGAACAACTTAAACAAATCGGAGAAAGGCTCAGAGGCTTACGCGAATCGCTGGAGCTTTCGGTAACGGAAGTTGCTCAATCATGCAACATTCCATTGGAGGAATATCAGGCTTATGAAACGGGCGTTCATGACTTTTCGGTCAGTACGCTCCATGCCATAGCCCAATCGTTGGGCGTAAGCCTGAGTGTCCTCATGTTCGGAGAAGAGCCTAAAGTAACGTCCTATTTCATCACTCGCAAAGGGAAAGGGCTGGCGGTAGAACGCGTCAAAGCGTATAGCTATCAGTCTTTAGGTGCGGGATTTATCAACAAGGAAGTGCAGCCTTTTCTGGTTACGGTCGATCCCAAGCAGGAAGACAGCCCCGTCCACCAAAACACTCATCCGGGACAGGAATTTAATCTCATACTGGAAGGCCGGATGCTGATCCAAATCAATGGAAAAGATTTGGTACTGGAAACCGGCGACAGCATCTATTTCGATGCCGCCCAACCGCACGGTATGAAAGCCCTGGACGGAAAAACTGTGAAATTTTTAGCGATAATCATTTAATTGCCCATTTGTATGCTGGAAAAATATTTAAAGAAGATAGATTTTACATCACAGGAAGACTTCGAGAAAAATTATGAAGTCATCGTTCCCGAACATTTTAACTTTGCTTATGACATCGTCGATGAATGGGCCAAACAATCGCCCGACAAGAAAGCGCTTTGCTGGACAAACGACAAAGGAGAACACCGGGATTTCTCTTTCTCCGAAATAAAAAAATACAGCGACCAAGCTGCTTCTTATTTCCTCTCCGCAGGAATCCAGCCAGGCGATAAGGTCATGCTGATCCTGAAACGCAGGTATGAATTTTGGTTTGCTATCATCGCCCTGCACAAAATCGGAGCAATTGCCATTCCGGCAACACATTTGCTGACGAAAAAGGATATTATTTACCGCTCTCAAGCGGCAGATATTCACATGATTTTGGCGGTGGGAGAAGAAGAAGTCATTCGTCACATCAACGACGCTTTGCCGGAATGTGCATCTATCAAGCGACTGGCTTCGGTAGGCGCGATCATTCCCGAAGGATGGGACGATTTCAATCGGGAACTCAGTCAGTCTGCCCCATTCGTTCGTCCGGAAAAAGTCAATGACAACGAAGATATATCCATTCTTTACTTCACCTCCGGCACCAGTGGCGAGCCGAAAATGGTTATCCATAATTTCGCCTATCCCCTGGGACATATTTCTACCGCCAAATACTGGCACAATCTGCACGAAAACAGTTTACACCTGACTGTCGCCGACACCGGCTGGGCGAAAGCCGTATGGGGAAAACTGTACGGACAGTGGATCATTGGCGCCTGCGTGTTCGTTTACGACCACGAGAAATTTACACCCGCCGATATGCTTCGGATGATTGCCCAATACAAAGTAACTTCGTTTTGCGCGCCTCCTACCGTTTTCCGGTTTATGATACGGGAAGACTTGACAACGTTCGATTTATCGGCGCTGGAATGGTGCACCATTGCCGGAGAAGCCCTGAATCCATCTGTATATCAGCAGTTTTACGAATTGACGGGCATCAAACTCCGCGAAGCTTTCGGTCAAACGGAAGGCACTTGCATGGTACTGACTTCGCCTTGGGTAGAGCCGAAACCCGGATCCATGGGACTTCCCAATCCTGCTTATGACATTGATTTGCTGACGGCCGACGGTCGTTCTGCCGAAGTAGGAGAACAGGGCGAAATCATCATTCACACCGACAAGAAGAAACCGGTAGGTCTTTTCTCCGGCTATTATCGGAACGAAGAACTCACCAAAAACGTCTATGACAACGATGTTTACCACACAGGCGACGTAGCATGGAAAGATGAAGACGGTTATTACTGGTTTGTTGGACGCAACGACGACGTCATCAAGAGTTCCGGCTACCGCATCGGCCCCTTTGAGGTAGAAAGTGCGTTGATGATGCACCCAGCCGTTGTAGAATGTGCCATCACCGGCGTGCCGGACGAGGTACGCGGACAAGTTGTCAAAGCCACCATCGTTCTCTCTCAAGACTACAAATCACAAGCCGGCGAAGCGCTTGCCAAAGAAATACAGCAGCATGTTAAGACAGTCACGGCGCCCTATAAGTATCCCCGTATCATCGAATTTGTAGAAGAATTACCCAAAACAATCAGCGGGAAAATTCGAAGAGTTGAAATACGGGAAGAAGACTTGAAAGATCTTCAAAATTCGGAATCACCCGATAAACCAGATCTTTAATCTGCGACTCCGGGTTTGTCGTTGCAAGCCCGATAACTGTCATTCCGGCCGCGTTTCCCGCTGCAATACCGGGAAAAGAATCTTCAAAGACGATACATTGCGCGGGCGGAATGTCTAAGTCTTCGGCCGCCAACAGGTAACACATCGGGTGGGGTTTCCCTTTCGTAATTCTGTTGGCAGAAACAACGGTATCGAAAACGCCATCCAACGACAAGTCGTGAAATACTTTTTTCAACTTCTCATCATCGGAACTGGTGACTAAACCTATCCTGAAAGAAGCTTCTTTCAGTTTACGGATAAAATCCATCGCACCGGGAATCGTATGGAAGACCATTTGTTTTTCAAAATCCCGGCTTGCTCGACAAAGTTCCTCCCGTTCCTCGACAGAGAGGTGGGAAAAATAAGTCAGAAGAATTTGGTCGAGAGTCGTTCCTTTGATTTTATGTTCAAAGTCTGCGATTCCCAATTGATAATCGACCGACGTTTTTTGCCAGAAAATATCATACTGCGCCTCCGTATCTACGATTACGCCATCCAAATCGAACAAAACGCCGGGTGTTTTTAATTGTTTACACATTTTTAAAAGATAAAGTACAACGACCCTTTTTTACTTCACTCCATGCATCCATACTTTGATTTTTCTCGCCATGATCCACATGAAGGCGGCGAAGAGCAAGGAAAATACGGCAGGAACGGAAAATAAAGTAGTCAATTTCCAGGTATCATAAAAACTGGCCAACATACCGGCCAGCAAGTTCCCGAAGAAACTCGACATCAACCAAACTCCCATCAAAAGCGACATAAACTTAGCCGGCGCCAACTTCGTCACCATCGACAAACCGATGGGCGACAGACACAATTCTCCTGCTGTGCAAAAGAAATAAAGCATCACCAACCAAATCATACTAACCGGACCCGATTGGAGGTACAGACTTGCGCCAACAGCAATGATTGCAAAAGCGATAGCCTGCAGGAACAGTCCAAAGCCGAATTTATTGGGAATAGAAGGCTCCTTTTTGCCTAATTTGCCCCACAATATAGAGAAAAGAGGCGCCAGCAACAAGACAAACAAGGGATTGATCGACTGGAAAAACGAAGAACGTATTTGCACGGTATGCCCGAACAGATTAAATGACGGAAGCCGAGTCGCTTCTTCTGCAAAAAAAGTGAGGGAAGTCCCCGCCTGTTCAAAAAAGCAGAAAAAGAAAACCGCAAAAAAAGTAAAAGTAAATATCGCCTTGATTTTATCACGATCTTCTTTTGTCAAAGGCCGATTTGCATTTTCGTCGATATGTTGCACCTGATTTTTACTGATGGGATGAAGGCCTATGTTGCCCAAAAATCTCTTTTGAAAGGTCAAATAGATAATTAAACCCAGAATCATACCAATACCGGCTGCCATGAATCCATATTTCCAGGCAATCGCTTGTCCCAGATAACCACAAATGAAAGGAGCGATCAGCGCACCCAAGTTGATTCCCATGTAGAAAATGGTAAATGCACGGTCGCGTCGCGGATCATTTTGTCCGTACAGTTCGCCGACAATAGAAGATATGTTGGGTTTGAAAAAACCATTACCTATGCAAATCAGAATTAAACCGAACAGCAGGGCTATCTTCGCCGGAATCACTTCATAAGACGCTAACACGAACTGTCCCAATGCCATGATAATGGAGCCAATGACAACAGAACGTCTTTTGCCGATAAAGCGGTCGGCAATATAACCGCCGAAGACAGGCGTAAGGTACACCAGTGCCGTGAACCACCCATATATCTGCGAGGCATCCGATTTCTCAAATCCGATAACCGTACTGATCATGAACAGAGAGAGGATGGCACGCATACCATAATAATTAAAACGTTCCCACATTTCGACCGTGAAGAGAAGATATAAACCTTTTGGATGTTTCATACGATAAGTTCAAATATAATTAGATGATGAATAATTTATTGCAATATTTATTTTGATATTTATTTTGATATTTATTCTGATATTTATTTCTGGGGAATATTAAACGCCTCTTTCTTTCATTGTTTTATTTAACCGTTTAAGTAACAATAACATCATTCCTGATGCCACTAAGAGGAGGAGGACATTCGTCAGGAAAAAATACGTTTTATCGTCATAACGTTCCCACATTCCGCTTAAAACTCCGGAAAGTTTATTTCCGACAGAGGTAGAGAGAAAAAAACCGCCCATCATCAAAGCCGTGATACGCGGAGGACTTAATTTGGAAACCAGCGACAATCCCATGGGCGACAGGCACAACTCTCCGATCGTGACCACACCGTAAGTAGCGATCAACCACCAGCTACTTGCTTTTTCATCCGCTATATTCACGCTATTGACAGCGCCAATCATCACTAAAGCCGACAAAGCAGTAATAAATAGACCGATCGTTATTTTAGAAGCCGTTGTAGGTTCTTTTCTCCGGGAGTTAAGGAAGCCGAAGACGCCGATGATAACCGGAGTCAGCACAACGACCCAAAAAGGGTTTACCGATTGATAGATTTCCGTGGAAACCAGCAAGAGACTTTTCCCCTCTTCCGGCACTCGTTCGCTGGGCAAGTTACGGAAATAAGCTGCGCTACGGGCGTCGGTATCATTTCCGAGGTTGGTAACTTCTTCGGCCAGTCCGATCGTAGAAGCAACACCCGCCATGCTGGCCGGCATTTCCCGGTCGGTATAATTATTCGCCCAAACAGTCAACGCATCGCCATTTTGATGAAAAACCGCCCAGAAAACAATGATGCAGATGTAAACAGACAAGAGAGCGCTGATAGACTTCTTATCTGCCGCATGTGCAGTTTTCCAAAGATAAAAGAAAAACGTAATCACCGGCAAACAGCCGAAAGCAAAAGCGTCATTGGTGTCCGACCCCAACAAATTTCCGGGAATCAGATACCCCAGTATGCCGAATGTAAACATCGGAAGAACAACGGAAAGAAAAATTTTGCCCGTACTCATATCTCCCTTTTCCAGCGGTTTGATCACATCGGCCTCTTTGATATGTTTCGTACCCAGCACAAAAACAAACAAGCCCAACAAAAGGCCGATACCTGCAGCCAGGAAAGCATACCCCCATCCGAAGTTGATACGCATATAAGCCGCCACGAAATTGCAGATAAAAGCGCCGACATTAATTCCCATATAAAAAATATTGAAACCGGCATCCTTATGTTCCCTGTAAGCCACATGGTTATACAAATTACCGACTAAGGTCGATATATTCGGCTTAAAAAAACCATTTCCCAAAATGATTAGCAACAACGAGAGATAGAAAGACGTATTATCATGGATACTCAGGCCGATATATCCGGCGGACATCAACAATCCTCCGATAATAATAGATTTTCGGTATCCTAATATCCTGTCTGCCAAAATCCCTCCGATAAAAGGAGTCAGATAAACCAGTCCGATATACGTCCCATAAATATCCGATTTCTGTTGAGAAGAAAATCCCATACCGCCCGATTCCCACGCATCAAGCATATAAAGAGAAAAGATACCCAACATCAAATAATAACCGAAACGCTCCCACATCTCGGTGAAGAAAAGAACAAATAAACCCTTAGGATGTTTCATGATAAGCTGTATGAATCAAATAATCGGCGAATGTACGAATAATATTTTAATTAAGAACTATACTACGCGCGGTTTAAAAACTTCCGCCTCAAAATATACCCGCCTGCCATCAGCAGCAGGATACCCACACCATCCGCTACCGGAACGTGGCTGCCGTTACCGTTGCCGGGCGATGCCGTCAGGGTGGATTGGGTGGAGGTATCGAATAAACCGATGCTACCACTCGATGAGGAAGACGGTAAGAGGTTTTGTTTTGTCTCGACTGTCTGTGTGGATGAGGTAGATGCCGGTTGTTTCCCGTACAGTCCCACGCCGGCATACGCCGGCGTCAGGACATGCAGCATCACTATTATATTCACAATCACTATGCTACTGAAAACTTTATAATTTCTTTTCATGATGTTTTTGTT
>JAISFI010000118.1 GCA_031263685.1 Dysgonamonadaceae bacterium
CAGGGGCTTCGAGTGCCCCCTCCCCGCACAGTAAATTTTTAACAGAAAAAAAAATGAAAGCAAAAGCAGTGATTTTAACAAACTGGGCGCTCAGTCTTTGCGTCCTTGGGAGCATGGATGCGGAAGCAACCCCCCTGCGGGCTGTTATCCCGGTATTTGTCTGGTTCGGCGTTTCTTCGGTTCTTTTGATGCGCGCGGACAGGAAAGGGGTAAAAAAGGATTTAAAACCGGAAAGCCATGTGTGAAGTATGTGACGAATTTGGCGGACGTGGCTGTCCCGCCTGTGAAAAAAAGCCTCCCCGGATAGAAGAATTTCACTGCCCGTGGTGCGGACGGGATTTCCCGGAAGAAGAAGACGAAGAAGTCATCTACAAAGGCAAATCTTACTGCCGGGAATGTTACGAAATCGAAAAAGAAGAAGATGAGGCACTGGCGGAAGAATTTTTACAAAACAGCGCTGTTTTTCAGACAGCGAAACTTTTTTTACAAATCAATAAAAACAAATTATCATGACACTAATCAGAAAGCCGGCACAGCTTGACGTGCCACAAACGGTAAAAGCCATGGTTTACGGACAGGCAGGTATGGGAAAAAGCACGCTGGCGTTATCCGCGCCCAATCCCCTGCTGTTAGACTTTGACGGAGGCGTACACCGCGTAAACCTGGGACACCAGACCGACACCGTTCCGATTCACAACTGGAAGGAAGCGAACGACGTACTGAAAGAGGACCTGTCCGAATACAAAACAATCGTAGTGGATACCGTCGGAAAGATGATGGATTACATTATACTGCATGTATGCCGGGGCAAGATTCCGCAAATAAGGGACTGGGGCAGTATCAATCAGGAATTTTCAAACTTCACGCGCAACGCATCCGCACTTAACAAGCACGTGATATATGTAGCGCACCGCGACGTAAGGAAAGAAGGCGACGAAAATGTGTTTGTCCCCGCATTGCGGGAAAAATCCTACTCGGCTATCGTTACGGAACTTGACCTGCTCGGATACGTGGAAGCCAAAGGAACGGAGCGAACGGTTACTTTCGACCCCACGAGCCGGAACGACGGCAAAAACACCTGCAACCTTCCCGGACTGATGACAATCCCGACCGTTGTGGATGCGAAGGGAAACGCGCAGCCTAATACCTTTTTCCGGACGCACATCATCGACCCCTACATTGCCAACCAGCAAAAAAGGGTAGAACTCTCAAAAGCCTACGATACGGTAATAGGGGAAATCAAGGAAAACATCCTGCTTATTACGGATGAATTATCGGCAAATGATCTTATCTGCCGGATAGACAAATTCAAACACGTCGGAAATTCAAAAGCCGTTGCCGCAAAATTATTGTCAGCCAAAGCAAAAGAACTGGGATTAAAATTTAACGATAAAGATAAAAAATACGAAAAACAAACAAAATCATTGTTATGAACACGGAAATAGCCATACAGGAAAAAGACCTTGAGTTAATCGTATCCGAGAAAAGACTTGGAAGCTTAACGACAAACGCAAGGCAGATAAAAGCGATGATAGAACAGGCTTTGCCGCACTACGATATTGCAAACTATAATGAAGACAATATCGAATCTGCGAAGAAAGACAAGGCGATGCTGAACAATTCGGCCAAGCTGCTGAACGCAAAACGTCTCGAAATAGAAAAGGAATGGATGAAACCCTTCGGCGAGTTCAAAGACGTAGTTTCCGAAACCGTGAAACTCATTTCCGAATGTTCGGCAAAGATTGACACGGTCGTAAAGCAGAGCGAAGAAAAAGCAAAGCAGGAGAAACGGGAAGGCATTAACCGGTACTGGGAGAGCAAACGGTTTTCCCTTGTTTCCATTGACAAGGTTTTTGACGCCGGATGGTTGAATAAGGGTAAAAAACCGAAATCAATCCATGCCGAAATAGACGCGAAAATAGAAAAAATAAATGACGACATTGCCACACTGGAGGCCGTAGGCGAAGATGTCGAATTGCTTAAATCGCTGTATCTGGACACGCTGAATATCAACTCAACAATTCAGTATGCCAATACGCTGAAACAAAACAGGGAACGGGCAAAAGCAGCGGAGGATGCCAAAAAACAGCCGGAAATAACCTTTCCGGAAGTTGAATCCGGAAATATTCCGTATCCGGAAAATCCCGAAACGCACGAAACACCCGAAAATCCCGAAACAGCCGCGCCCGTTCAAACACCAACGGTGCAACCGAAGATTGGACTGCTTACGAGAGTTTTCAAGGTAACGGCTACCCGCGAAAACATTATCGCCCTGGGTAATTTCATGAATGAGCGCGGAATTGACTTTGAAAAGATAGAGCTATGAAAAGTCGGCCGCTTAATTACCTGTTCTATGCAACTTTGCTCGATTCTTTTCAGGATTATCTAAGCAGTGATAAAATCTATTCCGAATATTGGGGATTCTCCGAGAATCCCCCCGCGACGGAAGAAGAATTTCACGAAAAGAAGCGCCTGGATCTTATTGATAAAATTAACCGCGTTCCCTTCGACAGCGAAAAGGCCGACCGCGGCACGGCGTTCAATGAAATTGTAGATTGCATGATACTCAACAGGGCGTCGGAAAAAATGAATATTTCGAGCAACAGGGAAGCCGGAACCGTCACGGCGGTTTATAACAGCCGGACATTTGTTTTTCCGATTTCGATTTGCCGCGAATTTTCCGGCTATTACAAGGGCGCAATACCGCAGGTGTATGCAGAGGCCATTCTTCCCACGAGATACGGCGATGTAAAGCTATACGGCTATTTAGACGAACTTATGCCGATGAGTATCCATGACATTAAAACAACCGGGAAATATTCGGCGGGGAAATTCAAAAACCACTGGCAACACCTGGTTTATCCGTACTGCCTGCAAAGCGGGGGCAGCGACATATCCGACTTTGAATATAACATCCTGCTCATCAACGAACGCGTGAGCGGCAATACCTGCGAAACGTTCACGGAGCATTACGCCTACGTTCCCGAACGCGACGTTCCGAAATTGACGGAACATGTTGAATGCCTGATTGAGTTCATTGAGATACACAGGGATGTAATCACCGATTTGAAAATATTTAATAAGCACGAAAAATAAGCCATTGGGGACAGTGAGTGGCTCACGCGCACCATTCGTGCGTAGCTGCCGGTTCGATTCCGGCTCCCCATACAAAAATCAAATAAAAATCAAGATGACAAACACGGATATAGCAAATAAACTGACAGGAAAAATAACTCCAGTCGGAGAAACCGATACAGATAATGAGAGATTTGAGAACTTAAAGCAGATGTGCAAACTCGTTAGCGATTTGGTTACTCAGATTAGCGAGATTTCTTATAAATACAAAGACAGTCGTGAGTTTTCGATAAAAAGAGCAAGTGATTTTTCATCCGATTTTCTATCAAATAAACTTGGAATTACAGATTAATTATGTCAAAAACAATCAAATTCACCAAGAAAGAAGGAGAGATTCAGTACAGGCAATATAAATATTAATGTTATGGAAGAGATTTGGAAAGATATAAAAGATTATGAGGGTTGCTATCAAGTAAGTAATTTAGGCAGGATTAGATCATTAAGCCGGATTATTCAAAGAAAAAACGGAATGTCTTACAAAGTAAACGGAAAAATATTTACAGGCACACCTGAAAAAGACGGATATTTAATTGTGCATTTAAGAAATGGCAATGTGAATAATCATGCTCGAATAAGCCGATTAGTTGCGGCTACATTTATACCTAATACCCTTAATAAAAGCGAGGTGAATCATATGAACGGGATGAAAACTGACAATAGGGTTGAAAATTTAGAATGGGCTACGAGTGGAGAAAATATTACTCATGCTTATCGGATATTGAATAGAATAAAGAATAAAAATCTATTAAACAAAACAGGAGATTTACACCCTACTTCAAAAGCCGTCCTGCAATTTGATTTGAATGGAAGTTTTATTGCAAGATATGAGAGTGCAAGACAAGCATCATTGGCTCTAAATAAGAGCGCATCAACCATATCAAAAGCTATTTCAGGAAAGACAAAAATTAGTGGTGGTTTTATTTGGAAATATGAAGATTCGTTATGAAAAAGCAAATTAACATATTAAAGAAGGACGGTATTATATTAGGAAAAGATACGGTATTAGATAAGTTGAATGCTGCTTTTGATATAATATCCAATGGAGAATATACTATAAGTATAAGTAAGGCAGTAAAACAAAGAACATATCCGCAAAATAAACTTTTTTGGCTCTGGGCAACCTGCATCGAACGGGAAACCGGCACGGATAAGAACGATGTTCACGATTATTACTGTATGCTTTTTCTCAGGCGTACAGCTCAGATAAATGGAGAGGATAGAGTAATTATCAGTGGAACTTCAAAACTCAATACAGAGCAATTTACTGACTTCCTGAATAAAGTTCAATCGGATGCGGCAAGCGAGTTCGGGATAAAACTGCCTAAACGGGAGGATGCATACTTTGAATCATTCGAGCAGGAATATAAACGATACATTAATATTTAAGAATATCAAAA
>JAISFI010000058.1 GCA_031263685.1 Dysgonamonadaceae bacterium
TCGCGTAGAACAGTACTAAAAATTGTTTTTTCTCTAAGGGATTTTTCCTGTTTTTACGACTGTAAAGATAGAGTTCGATCTAAAAAGGGAAAGCCATTGGGACGAAAATCGCCTTATATCACACAATGGGTTTGTGAAATCGCCTTATCCGATTCACAGAAAGCCTTCCAGTCGCTGTATCTGTATTATTTTGACAGATTACTGCGGTTTGCTTCTTTACATGTGATTTCTCATTCGGAAGCGGAAGAGCTTGTTTCCGATACTTTCCTGGCTATATGGGACAGCAGGGATACGCTGTTGAAAGTGGCTGATTTCAATGCCTATATCTATTCTGTGATGCGTTATAAAATCATCAGTCATTTGCGGTCGCAGGCACAGCCGACGGTCAGTCTGGACGAGTTGCAGGTCGACTTTTTCGCCTCTACGGAAACGACCCCCGAAGACGATCTGATCACGCAGGAACAGATAAAACTTTTGAATGAAGCGATCAATACCCTTCCACATAAATGTAAAATGGCATTTAAAATGGTACGGGAAGATAAAATGAAGTATGAGGATGTGGCGGCTATTCTGGAAATCTCGGTGAAAACACTGGAAGCTCACATGACGACGGCAACCCGGAAACTGAGGGAAGCGTTGTCCGGGAAAATATAGTTTCGGAAAAATTTGATCCGCCACTAAGGGGTTATTACTTTTTTTGCGACATAGATAATAGAAATGACATAAGATGGAAAATAATATCAATCAATTAATAGCGAAAGTACTGAACCGCGTGGCTTCTTCGGAGGAAATCGTCAGTTTCAGCCGGTGGCTGTCCGGGGAGGAAAGCAGCCGGGATGAATTTTGCAGGCTCAAAAGTTACTGGGATGCGGAAATCTCATTCAGGCATACGCTCAATCCGGAACTTTCCCTGCAGAAAACGCAACAGAAAATACAGCTGGAACAGCAAGGCCGGAAAAAGAAAAAAAGGATACTTTACCGTCTCTAGATTGCCGCTTCACTGATCGTTTTGCTGGGAACGGGTGCGTACTTTCTCTATATGACGGATACAAAACGGATAATCCCGACCGAACATTACATCTATCTGACGGAAAATAACAAAACGAACTTTACACTGACCGACGGGACAAAGATTTACCTGAATAAAAACAGCAAACTGGTTTATACGAATCGCTACAATGAAACGAACCGTTCCGTAAAGATGGAAGGGGAAGCCTATTTTGAAGTGCGGCACAATCCGGAAAAGCCATTTGTCGTAGAAGCGGGAGACGCCCGGATAAAAGTGACAGGCACCTCTTTTAATGTAAAGATGGATGAACGGGCGGACATCCGGACTACGCTGACCGAAGGCTCCATCCGCTTCGAAATGCGGGGTCAGCAGGTGATATTAACCCCTAATCAGCAATTGCTTTATACCGATTCTTCTCACCGGATTGACATATCATCGATAGATATAGATAAAGAACTGGCCTGGATGGAAGGTGTGATTCGCCATAAAAGCGTTTTGTTTTCGGATCTCATGGACGGTTTAATGAAACAGTTCCGGGTGCGGATTGTGATTAACAATGAACAGTTAAAAAAATCTTCCGTCTCCATGACCGGCTCCTTTGCCGAAGACCAGTCTTTGGAGCAAATACTGAACGTTATAGCGATAACCTACCCGTTTACGTGGGAAAAAAGAGAGAGTGTCTATTATATTAAATAACCTGTAAAATTGAATGTGTATGAGAAAAAAGAAGAAGTAAAAACAAAACCGGCAAACAGAATGGTATCTGCCTGCCGGTAAAGAGTGAAAATCAATTTAAAACTTACGCTTTCGGCGACCAAACTTCAGGCGTAAGTGCATTATTAACTTTCTAATCCGACACAAAAATATGCAAAAGTTTCAGATTAATTTGCCTTTTTCGAAGAAAGGCGTAAAAAAAGTATTAAATATCATGAGAATTACAGTATGTATGCTGTTTGTAGCTGTATTTCAATTAATGGCGACATCCTCCTATTCGCAGGTGACCACGTTTTCCGTAAAAGAAAACGGCATGGAGCTGACTGGATTATTCAGGCAGATTGAAAAGCAAAGCGAATTCCTCTTCTTTTACCTGGATGCCGATGTGAAAGATATCCGCGTCGATGTAAATGTAAAGAACGAAAACGTAAAAACTATTTTGGAAAAAGCCCTCGCAAAAACCAGCCTGACATTCATCGTCAACGACAGGAATGTAAATATATTACAAAAAAGCAGGCTGGAAGCGTCGCAGCAGTTTTCCAAACGTCAGATCACCGGCACGGTGGCAGATGAACAGGGCGAACCCGTTACCGGGGCAAACGTCGTGGAGAAAGGTACGACCAACGGAGTGATAACGGATTCGGAGGGCGCGTTCAGTCTTTCCGTGGCGGACAATGCGGTATTGCAAATCTCCTATATCGGATATGTATCGCAGGAGGTTCCTGTCGGCAGTCAGGGCGTTTTGAATATCAGGCTTCAGGAAGACACCCATGCGCTGGAAGAAGTGGTCGTAGTCGGTTACGGCACGCAGAAAAAGGTGAACCTGACCGGCGCCGTGTCTTCCGTGAGCAGTGAGGTGTTGAACAAGCGCCAGATAGGGCAAACTTCGATGGCGCTGCAGGGAGTAGCTCCGGGTGTGACGGTCACGCAGCGTAGCGGACAGCCCGGCGTGGACGGCGGTGATATCCGTATTCGCGGGATCGGCACGCTCAACAATGCCAGTCCGCTGATTCTGGTCGACGGGCTTGAAATGGGCATCAATAACCTGGATGTAAACACGATTGAATCCATTTCCATCCTGAAAGATGCGGCATCCGCATCCATTTACGGCTCGAAGGCGGCCAATGGCGTGATTCTCGTGACGACCAAAAGGGCGCAGCAGGGGAAATTCAACATTGCCTACAACGGTTACGTCGCGCAGCAAAGCCCGACCGACCTGCCCCAAAAGGTCAATGCAATAGATCATATCCTGCTGTTGAACGAATCGAAAATCAACGCCGGGGCAGGCGTCGTTTATACCGATGAACAGATCAACAACTGGAAGACATTGGGGCCGTCCGACCGCGACCATTATCCCGATGCGGACTGGCAAAAAGCCCTCCTGCAGGGGAACGGGTTTCAACAAAACCATAACCTGACGCTCACCGGAGGCACCGGCAAACTGAAAGTGCTGGCTTCGCTCGGATATACGGGGCAAAGCGGTATTGTCAAGAATGTCGATTTCCAGCGGATCTCCCTGCGGCTGAATACGGACATTGTCTTCTCCAAACAGTTTTCGTCCTCCCTGGATTTGTTCCTGTACAACTC
>JAISFI010000429.1 GCA_031263685.1 Dysgonamonadaceae bacterium
TCGCACCTCTCGCTCGGCGTAGCGTCCACGCTACGTCAATCCGGTAGAGACGCAATGCTTTGCGTCTCCATACAACCGGTAGATAATACGATAACAGAATAATATAAAAATATGGATAATATGAATAGTAATTTTTAAATCAGTACAAAAAATTAAGTAAAATGAAAAAAAAGAAAACATTAAGTTTGTGGAAGGCGATATTGGCGCCATGCCTTGTTTTCCCGTTATTCTTTGCTTCTTGCGAAGACGACGTAGAGATAAGAATTGTCCCTCACGACCCTTCCAGACCGGTTGTAGTCACGAAATTTTCGCCTGATAGCGGGCGCGTGGCTACGCAGATGCTTATCGAAGGTGAAAATTTCGGTGGTTACAAAGACAGTATATCTGTCTTTGTTGGCGGCAAAAAAGCTGCAGTGATTGGCGTAAATCCTCAAGGCACGTTGCTCTATTGTATTGTGCCAACAATGCGTGGCGAGGGCGAAAATCCCGACGAGGGCGTGACAATTCCGGTATCTGTAAAAGTAGTGGTTGGGGAAAACGAGTGTGAAGTACTTGAAAAACCGCTTGAATACACGTATTCGTTGAATGTTTCCACTTTTCTCGGTTTTACCGATCAGGACGGAAACACCGCAGTCGTTGACGGACCATTTAAGAAGGCGCAGTTCCAAACGCCTTTCTGGCTGGCTTTCGATACCGACATTGACGGACCGAAAGACAAGAATGGAAATCCGAAGAAAAACATCTACCTGATTGAGGAAAACATTGGGATGCGCTACATTGATTTGTACGAAAAGGAAGTTTCTACTGTCTTCCGTACCGGCAATGGTGTGGCTCGTCCGCGGACAATTGCCTTTACCTTAAATCCCAACGATTTGGAGTACAACCGCGATACGATGATTATTGCAAACGACGGAGACGATTGGGGTTGGATCGGAACGGTTATTATTCCCCGCGACTCAGTTACCCGCCGTTTTCTTGGACCTTGGAAGGCAGTTATGCACCACAAACAGTGCAATGGCGGCGCTATTCACCCCGTTTCGGGTGATTATTGGTTCAATTCTTACAACAAATCGCAAGTTTATAAGGTATTTAACCGTTCAGGCGATCCTTGGAGGTATGGTGGTCCTACTGCCGGCGATCTCAATGAAGATGGAAAGGAAGGTACAAAATATTTCTTTTTAGTGCAGGACAACAACTGGGAATTTAACATCCAGATTGCGCCCAGCGGAGAGTTTGCTTACATTGTAAGTAAAAACCAGCACTACATTGCCAGGATGGAATACAACTTTAGCAGGAGCGCTTTTGAGAATCCAACTCCGTTTGTAGGTACCCGGCAAAAAAGCGGATTTAAAGACGGGGTAGGTATTAACAACACCCTCTTCTGGGAGCCGCAACAGGGGGCTTTCGACAAAGATGATAATTTCTATGTTTGCGATGGAGAAAACCACTGCATCCGTAAAATTACCAAGCAAGGGCAGGTTTCAACTTATGCCGGACGACCCGGAAATCCGGGATACTCCGACGGCGCTTTGCGCGATGCTCAATTCGACTCGCCTTTCGGCATTATCTACGACGACGATATCCGTACTTTCTATATCGCCGACCGCGACAACCGCCGGATCAGGTCCATCAAAGTAGAATAAAAAACTTAAATCAATAATAAGATGAAGCAAATACAGATTTTGATAAGCGCGCTCCTATTCTTGCTGGGCGCAGCGCTAAATACTTATGCACAGCAAGAATCCGTACAGGTTTCGGGAACAGTTACCGATGAAAACGACGAAACGATGGTTGGGGTAAGTGTTTACGTGAAAAATGAACCCGGTTTTGGAGTTGTTACCGACATTGATGGAAATTTTACAATAAAGGTAAAAAAAAATGCAACCCTTATTTTCTCTTTTATCGGCTACGACAAACAGGAAATAGACGTTGACGGTAGAACAGTTATTAATGTAAAATTGGCGCCCAGCGCAAGCAGCGTATTGGATGAAGTGGTGATAACAGGTACCGGACAGCAGAAAAAAGTTTCGGTTTCGGGAGCGATTACAACCGTGGATGTAAAAACCTTGAGAACACCAACGGCGAATATTACTAACGCCTTGGCGGGGAATGTCGCCGGCGTTATTGCGATGCAGGTTTCGGGTGAGCCTGGCGCCAACCAGTCGGAATTCTGGATTCGTGGGATTTCCACTTTCGGAGCCGGGTCAAGCGCACTCGTCCTCGTCGATGGCTTCGAACGTCCCTTCAACGAAATCAATATTGAAGATATTGCATCCTTTTCCGTCTTGAAAGACGCTTCGGCTACGGCAATTTACGGATCGCGGGGAGCCAATGGCGTAATTATTATTACGACGAAAAGAGGCGAATCTGGAAAAATTGCAGTGAACGGCAAGCTGGAATACGGATACAATACCCGTACCCGGACGCCCGAATTTGTCGATGGATTGACTTATGCCAATTTACTCAACGAAGCGATGAGGACGCGCAACATCGAACCATTATACACCGACATTGAAATGAGAATTTTGGAGAACAATCTCGATTCCGACATCTATCCCAATGTTGATTGGAAAGATGTCCTCTTAAAAGACGGTGCAAGCACCTACCGCGCTTCGATCAACCTGAACGGCGGCGGAACTACTACCCGTTATTTTATATCCGGCAGTTATGTGAATGAAGAAGGGATGTACAAAACCGATGCGGCTTTGAAAGATTACAATACCAACAGCAATATGGAGCGGTACACCTATCGTATGAATGCCGATATTGATATTACATCTACCACACTCCTTCGTACCGGTATTTCAGGATTTCACGAAAAACAAAACCGGGCAGGCTTGGTGCAGACTTTTTATTACGATGATGAGGAAGAGCGCACTTACCGCTTTGTTAGCATGAATGCAATTAATGACGGGATTGATATCTGGAAATCGCTTATGGGTTATTCGCCGGTAGCGACTCCCCTGCAATATTCCAACGGATTGACGCCCGCTTATGGAATAGCAGAATACACCAATCCTTGGGTGTTGGCTACACAAACCGGTTATAACGAATTTTGGCGCAGTAAAATGGAAACCAATATTTCTCTGGAGCAAAATTTGGATGCGATTACCAAGGGATTGCGTTTTACCGGACGCTTTGCTTTCGACTCCGATAGTAAAAACAACATCATCCATGTTCGCTGGCCCGAACAGCACAACACCCAGCGCCGCCGTGACTCGGAAGGAAACCTTGTTTTCTACCGCGTTTCGACGGAAGCCTTGATGAGTCAGAATTCCTTCTCTTGGGGTGAGCGGATTTATAATCTCGAGGGCGACCTGTTTTACAACCGCGTTTTTAACGAAGCGCACAACGTAGGTGTATTTATAAAATATGCCAGGCGGGAACAGGCGGAAACGTCCAATGTCGGTACGGATGTGGCGCGCGGGATTCCGCGGCGCGACCAGAGCATTTCCGGACGGGTTTCTTACGATTTCAGTAGCCGCTATTTTATCGAATTTAATGGTGGATACACCGGTTCGGAAGTATTCAAAACCGGACATCAGTACGGTTTCTTCCCCGCTATTTCGGGCGCCTGGAACATCTCGGAAGAACCGCTGATGAAAGAACTGACTACCATTTTTGACCTGCTGAAAATCCGCTATTCCTACGGGAAAGTAGGTAATAACAAAATTAAAAGAGGTAACGATGAAATTCGTTTCCCGTATGTGGGCACAATTGGTACAATCAGTGGCTATAACTACGGCGACTTGAACAGCCCGAATTACAGTGGACTGGCAACCGAAGGAAATCCGAACAATTACCCGGGCTTGCACGTAACAACGTTGGCTGCTGATTATCTCACTTGGGAAGTGGCTACCAAGCACAACCTGGGTTTGGATTTTAACCTGCTGAACAACCGCTTCTCCGGAGCCTTCGATGTATTTCAAGATACGCGCTCCAACATATACAGGGAGCGGGGCTTCATGCCTATATACACCGGTATTACTTCGTCTCCTTGGGCGAACATCGGTAAAATGGAAAACCGGGGTTTCGACGGACAGTTCAACTACAACCAGCGTTTTGGTGAAGTTGATCTGACCATGCGAGGGAATGTAACCTATTCCCGCAACAAAGTACTCGAATACGACGAAGAAGCAAATGCCCTACCTTACAAATTGACTTCGGGCTATCGCTGGGAGCAGGCGAAAGGTTTGGTGGCGCTTGGTCTGTTTAAAGATTACGACGACATCCGAAACAGCCCGAAACAGGAATTTGGAACCTACATGCCAGGCGATATTAAATACAAGGATATCAATGGTGACGGTCTGATTAACGACAACGACGTAGTAGCTATCGGCGCTACCCGAGTACCCAGTTTGGTGTATGGGGTGGGAGCTTCGGCTACCTGGAACGGCTTCGATTTCAATGTCCATTTTCAGGGAGCTGGCAAGTCGTCCTATTTTATCAATGGACCTGCGGTATATCCGTTTGGAGAATGGCTTTCCTCCGGAGGTGCGGTACCCTGGGGGAATGTACTGACCGACTTGGTGGACAATTACTGGTCGGAAAGCAATCCCGATCCCAATGCCAAATATCCGCGCCTGAGCTACAAAGGCAACGCAAACAACTACCGCAATTCGACCTACTGGTTGCGTGACGGAGCTTACCTTCGCTTCAAAACCCTTGAAATCGGTTATACCATTCCGAAAAGGATTGTCAATAAGTTGAATATAAGCAGTATCAGGATCCATTTTGTCGGATCGAATCTTTTTGTGTGGGACTCTTTGAAACTCTGGGATCCCGAACTGGCGAGCGGAGACGGAATGAAATATCCGCTCTCTAAAAGCTTTACCGGAGGGATAACGATTAGTTTATAAAAAAAACAACAGAATAAATTATAATCAGATGAAAATAAAAAATAGTATAACAGGTTTATGTGCGGCAATGCTTGTTTTTTCATACAGCGCTTGCACCGATTATCTGAATGTGGAGCATAAGCTCAATGACCAGTTGGATGTAGAGAAAATATTCAGAGAGATGGACTATTCAAAACAATGGCTGGCAGGGGTATATAGCAAACTGCGCAACGGTGACAACTGGGATGTCTGTATCAAAGAACAGAATACGAATCAATTCAATTTTATTTCGGACGATATGTATTATACCGACCGGGAAAAGGAAACCGACTATATATTCGGGCAGTTGGCATCTTATCGTATTTACCGCGGCGGGCAATACACCGAGGAATTTTTGCAAGGACAATGGGAAGCATGTTATGTCGGCATTCGCGATGCTTCCATTTATATCCATAACATTGACCGCTTAACGACAGGCGATAATCTTCGAGATGGAATGGACGCCGAACAGTTGGATCTATATATTAAGGAAACAAAAGCGGAAGCGCGTTTTCTCCGTGCTTATTACTATTGGCAACTTTTGCGTAAGTACGGACCGATACCCATTATTCCCGACGAAGGCGTTAATTTTACCGACAGTTACGAAGAACTTTCCATTCCGCGCAGCCCTTACAATGTATGTGTCGAATATATTGCCTCCGAACTGGCTTTGGCGGCGCGCGATTTGCCTTTGGAGCGAAACAACCGTGAAATCCTGAAAGCCACTAAAGGAGCGGCATTAGCCGCTCGTGCAAAAGTGTATCTTTATGGTGCAAGTCCTCAATACAACGGCAATACCAGCGCTTGGGCAAACAAACTGGTTAACAACGACGGTACACGCCTCATTCCCGAATATGAGGAAGAACGTTGGGCGAAAGCCGCCGCTGCTGCCAAGGAAGTAATGGATTTAGGCAAATACCACCTTTATTACGTTGCAAAACAGGCAACAAACGCCAGCAATATGAAAGGCGCTACCGGTTCAGCGCTCTCTTTTGATTATTACCGTTTCCCGATGACCATAGAACCGGGAGGAAAAATTGTTCAGGATGGACTCAACTGGAAAATTGAAAAGCAAATTATTGAGGGTTATTCTGACAAACCTTTCGGTGATGGAGGAATTGATTGCGGATGGGAAAATATTGATCCTTGCGAATCGTATCGCCAATTGTTCGACGGCTCGTTGCCGGCTTATTCCAATCCCGAATTGATCTTTTCGCGTGGATACGGCGACGCAATGGACAACCTCTCCATACACCAGATGCCCCGCTCGCTCGGCGGATGGAACTGCCACGGTTTGACCTTGAAAATGTATGACGCCTATTATATGGCAGACGGCAGCGACTTTTATCGCTATAAAAAAGGTACCGATGAGAACAATGATCCGTATTATTACAGCGATCCTCAAGAAGAAGGGCCGGTCTATGCCAAAGAATGGACAGAACCCCAAAACGCCCGCCGTTACCAATCTTATACCAATTGGGCGCCGTTACCTCCGGGCGTATCGTTGCAGAATGCCAACCGCGAACCGCGTTTTTACGCTTCGGTTGCCTACAACGGATCTATCTGGGAAAACGAAGGTTCAAATGTCGATGACAACAAACGTTACATGCAGGTGTTTATTTACCGCAACTGCACCGACGGAAAGGATGCTTCGGGTTTCTACTATTGGACAGGAATTGGTATCCGTAAATACTACAATCCACAAGATTGGCAGAACGCACGTGTCCAAAAAGCCGAACCTGCCATTCGTTATGCTGAAGTCTTGCTGACTTATGCTGAAGCGCTCAACGAACTCTCGAACGGCGTAGCATACGATATTCCGGCTTACGATGGTACCGGCTTTATCACCGTTAGCAGGAATCAAACGGAAATCAGCCGGGGCTTGCGCCCGGTGCGGGTACGCGCAGGTTTGACGGACTTTACCGACGATTATTTCAATGATCAAGAGGAAATGAGCATAAGGATTAAACGTGAATGGCAAATCGAATTTATGGGTGAAGCGCACCGTTATTACGATCTTCGGAGATGGAAAGACGCCGAACGCGAAGAATCCATGCCGGTATGGGGATTCAATATGGATATGACAGGTCCGACTAAGTTGTCCGAAATAGGTGACCCAAAAACGCAAAGGCAAAGAGATTTATGGGCGATCCCGCACGAAATTTCAATTGTGCCGGCGATCTTTTCCGAAAAAATGTACCTCTGGCCGATCTTGCAGAGCGAATTGAGAAGAGACCGGAATATGGTGCAAAATCCCGGATGGAAAACTTTTGAAGAATAATTGATAATCTTATAAAGATATAAACAGATGAAAAAAATAATTTTTTATAGTATAATCGCATTGCTGGCAATCTCTTTTGGCGCATGTAACGATGAATGGACCGACGAACAGTACCGGAAATATGTCTCTTTTGTGCGCTCCGGCTACTCGGAAACTTACCTGAACAGCAACACGACCGACGGTGTCATTCATTACAAAATCCCCATAGGAATTAGCGGTTCTGTGACAAACGACCGCGATGTAACGGTAACGATCGAACTGGATCCGGATACGCTCGTTGATTACAACTACGCGATGTTCTACCGGCGCGACGACTTGTTTTTTCGACTGCTCAACGAGCAGCATTATTCTTTCCCGAAGGGAAAAACCGTTACAATCCCGGCAGGGGAAAATGTAGCTTGTATTGATATTGATTTCAAGCTTGAAGGTTTGGATCTGGTTGAAAAATACATCCTGCCTTTGGCAATTGTGTCCACTTCCGAATACGAGCCTTCGCCCGTAAAGTGGTACAAGAAAACGCTGATGCGAATTATTCCGTTCAACTATTTCTCGGGAACCTATTCAGCGGGTGCAGCCACAATCAAAGAGGAAGACGATACTACTCCCACTTCGGTGGCTACCCGTGAAATGCGTGTAGTAAGCGACAGCGTTGTTTTTTTCTATGCAGGATTGTGCGAAGAAGATGCGCGCGACCGCGCCACCTACAAAGTGCGGGTGCAGTTTAATGCCGACAATACCCTCTCTTTTACTGCCGATAGCGCTAAAATCGACTTTACTGCGGAGCCATCTACCTGGAGTATTAATGAAGAAATGGACGCTTTGCAACCCCACCTCATGATACGCACCGTAACCATGGATTTGAAATACAGCTACAAAGATGTAACAAATCCAAGCTACGAGGTAAAGTACAACTTGGCAGGCTCTTACACCCTGGAACGCCGACGGAACATACAAATTCCCGAAGAAGACCAGCAAGAGATATTTGAATGGTAATAACCGCAGGGGCAAGGCATGCCTTGCCCTTGCTATATTTTATGTGATATGATTTTGTGCTTTGCAATCAATAATACAGGACAACGCCCGGTTATTGATTTGATGCCGCCCTTTCAGGGCTACGGAGATGAGGCCCCTTTATTCACAGGGCTTTCAGTCTTGCTTGGCGGGACCTCCCGTAAGGATGCAATGTCAATAGAATCATCCCGCATATAAACTCATAATTCATAACTTATAATTTTCTAAGAGTATTTAATTTTTTAATTTTTGTAATCATGAAAAAAACAAAAACTATTTTTCTGATTGGGTGCTTTTTCCTTCTCGCAATAGGGGGATTTGCACAAAAGCCTGTAACAATCTATTCGGGCGTTTCAGCTCCCGCCCAACAAGGCTGGAATGAGTTGAAACTGGATGCATCGGTTAATTCCGTTGCTGCTACGACGACACAGACTACCGAAGGCGGAGTCTTGAAATTTACTTCGGTCAATGCCCAGGATGAATTTTCACAACTGGGATGGTATCGTAACAACTTGGGCTTGAGTCTAAGCAAAGGTTATACCATTGAAATCAAAGCCAAATTGAACGAGGCTGCAAAAGGAGCGTTCAACATTCAAGGCTACGACAACGAAGGGAAAGGCTTTCGCTTGGGTATCAGCGAAACACAACTGACGAACCAGAGCAACCCTTTGGATTCCACTACATTGATTAAAGGCGACTTGACCGGCGACAGTGAATTTCACATCTATCGTTTGGCGGTAGCTCCTTCGGGTATTGTAACGCTTTATCGCGACGGGGTAACGGTCGGCAATTTCCCGCTTTCCGCTTTCCAGT
>JAISFI010000162.1 GCA_031263685.1 Dysgonamonadaceae bacterium
AAGATCTTTTTCCAGCGACAAAATCTTCGATTCCGTGGATTTCAAGTTTCCATTAATCACCCTAACTTCTTCTTTCAACAATGAGATGTATCGGAAACGATCGTCTATTTGCCCGGAAATCAACTGTATTCGTTGAATTGCATTGCTCTCCGTCTGTTTCGTTTCCGACAGTAAGCGAGTGGTAACTTCTATTTGATCCAGCAGCTTTTTCCGTTGCTGTTCCAATTCTTTGACCTTGGGAGATGTCTGTTGCGCCACTGCAATTGTCGAAAACAACCCGACAAACAAGAACGATAAGCAGCAAATGAAATATGAAAAATGATATGAAACCCGGAAATATTTCATTACTGCTTCTTAAAAATATTCAAAAAAGCATCGGACAGGGAGATTTTTCTGTATTTGGACGGTGCTTCAAGATTCAATACAAAGTCATTGTTTAATTCAATGCTGGAATAGGAAAATCTCATATCCAACGCATTAGTAAGCGCTCCTTTCAACATGATTCTCATTTGCATGGGAAAGAGTTGAGCGCCCGGAATTTCTTTGAAATCGGCATATTCAGACAACAGTGAAAGTTGATATCCGGGCTTGAAAATATAAGTGGAACGTATTTTTCCCTGATATTCACCGGAAAGGAGGTACTGTATCTTTTGATTTTCCATCGTTTGAACGAATGCCATGCCCGTTTTTTCTTCTATGGAAAACTTTCTGTAATCGGACGGTAGAGTAATCGGTTTCCCGTCAAGAAGAATATTATTGGACAGCAATGACTGCAAACTGTAAAAATTAAAATCCAGTTGCTCAAGTCCATTGGCATCACGCGTAGATTCCAGCACATATTGCTGATTCATCCTGTCGATGATCAAAACAGTATCCTTAGAGAGTACCATTCTAAACATTTCAAACCCTAAAACAGGTTGAATGGATAATTGAATCGCCTGGTCTTTCACTATTTTCAAATGCGCTTTAGATTTAATGGTTTCTTTTGGCATTACAATTTCAACGTTTAGCTTTCCAGACAATGTGATGTATTGCAATGAGTTATCAATCAATGCATTAAAAATTCCTTCCTCATCTAAGCCGGATAAAGATAATACCGAATCTTTGGTCGTTTTGCAAGATGGCAACAGCAAAGACATACACATACATAATAACAGGCATCTGCCCCATTCATTCATCAATCGATTCTTCATAATACGTTTTTTCTATAATTTTTTTCTTAACAGTTTCTGTATTTTTGCCTAATTCCAGCGCTTTTTCCCATTGTTCCAGGGCTTTTTCCTTATCTCCTGCAAGATACAGTATATCTCCATAATGATCAACAATTTCTGCACGTTGATCTCCGCCTTTGGAAATAGCGCTTTCTATATAAAACTTAGCCAGGGTATAGTTTCCCTGCAGAAAAAATATCCACGCGTATGTGTCGATATAAGTAGCATTTTCCGGATACAACTGTACTGTTTGGGCACTCATTCTTTCTGCTTTACTCAAATCCTGTTTGTCCAATGCCAAGAAATATGCGTAATTATTCAACACATTGATATTTTTTTCATTATACTGCAATGCTTTTTCATAAGCGTCGAAACATTGCTCATGTGCCTGTAACTGATAATACAGATCTCCTATCTGCTCATAGAAATCGGAAAAAAGCTGCCTGTTTTCCGGAGCAACATACATTATTCCTTTTTGAAAAACGGATAAGGCTTCCTGATACTCTTTTTTATGCATCAAAGAAACGCCTTCATAAAAATAAAATTCCGGATTTTCCGGGAAATGTACCTGAGCGGCACGGGTAATGCGTAAGCAATCGTCCGGTTTTTCCTCTCTCAGGCGGATACCTAATAGCTGCCGCCATGCGACTTCATTGTCGGGCGACATTTCGACTACTAATTGATATTGAAATGCTGCTTCTTCGATTCTTTTTTCCGACACCAAATAGTTTCCATACATCAAACTCAGGTCGGTTTCCTGTGGATGCTGTTCCAGCAAGGTTTTAAACAGCGCATCAACACCTTCTATCCCTTTTTTACTTCTTTGCAGCATGGAAATATAGCGAACCAGTATGTTTAACTTCGTTTCTATATCCAGACGGGGATCTCGCAAGGCCGAATCTATCTGATTTTTAGCAGCTTCCGCATCCTGAACATATTCATAATAGTTGGCCATTGAAACAATATAGTAAGGATTCTGCGGATCTATCAGGTAAGCTTTTCGGTAATATTCGTATGCTTTCTCCGGCTTATTCTGTTCCAGATAGAGATCGCCCATGATAATCGGATATTTAGCCTCCATCGGATATTCGGCAACCAATTTCCGTATTTCTTCATTCGCTTCTTCCTGTTTTTCTATCGCTGTATATAAGCGATATTTTTGAACGGAAAGATTATCATTCACTCCGAGATTTTCTTCCACCTTATTCAAAGTCTGGATGGCTTTTTCTACTTCCCCTTTTCTGACGTAAATATCACTGAGGTAATAGTTCAATTCCGGTTTTTCAGGATGCTTCAAGACCAGTTCTTCATAGACGTCAATGGCTTCATCGTTCATTCCCAATTCTCTGGAAACATTGGCCAATGCTATTTTGTAGTCAAAATTATCTTGACTGTACCGAACAGCCTGCTCCAAATGTTCTACTACCAAATTCGCCTGTTTGAGGAAAAGATAATAATTGGAAATCTCATAATGTGCCGCAGCCGATGCTGGGTCTATTTCCAAACAGTGCTGCAGGGCTTGAAAAGCGGCAGTATGTTTGCCACTGTTCTTCAACCGGAGGGCTTCTAAAAAAAAATAGTCTGTTTTCCGGGAATTTGATGTATCGCATACCGTATCTCTAACTTCACATAAAAGAAGTTGAGGAAGCAATATGATCGACAAAAAACCGGTTATCAAACGTTTCATTTTCAAGACCTTCCTGTATGTCCGAATCCACCGGCCCCTCTTTCGGATGCCGTCAATTCTTCGGTTTCAACCCATTCTACAGTAGCATGTTGGGAGATAATCATTTGACAAATTCTTTCTCCATCATGAATCACGAAAGGAGTATCGGAAAGATTCACCAGAATAACCTTAATTTCACCACGATAATCGGCATCAATTGTGCCGGGCGTATTAAGTACGGTCAGCCCATATTTGAAAGCCAGGCCACTCCGCGGCCTTATTTGCGCCTCATAACCTACGGGCAATTCAATAAACAAACCGGTAGGAATCAGCTTCCGTTCCAAAGGATTTAATGTAACCGGCTCGTCAATATTCGCTTTTAAATCCATTCCTGCCGCACAAGGGGTCGCATATTCGGGAAGAGTATGTTTTGATTGATTGACTATTTTTATCTGCATGATACACTTCTATAATTTTCTTGGGGACAAATGTACAGGAAAATATTGAAATAACCAATTACAGCAATGAAAGGTTTATCAAACTTTCTATCGAAACTTCAATTCTTTTTTCAGCATTTCCATCAAATTGAATACAATCGGGCAAATCTCATAATAGCTTATCATACTCCATAGCCGGGAAATAAATCCGGGTTTATTCGTATTGGGAAACGTTTGGCATTGTTCGGGACGATTTTCAGAAATACTACATTTTTTCCCGTCGAGATACCGGCAAGGGATATCTTTCAAATAAATATCTCCGTAATCCGTTTCGCAATAAGCGGCCTGAAATTCCTCCGGAGAAATATTTTCCATACCGGATAACATGTTTAAATCTGCCTTGCTTAGGTTCGGCACCAAACAGCAACAACAATTGGCGCATGCCGCACAGTCAATTTGGGCTGTAATTTCCTTGTGCATGCGATGCACAATGCTGTCTATTTCCTTTCCGTCTTCTCCTTTTAAAAATGTCCTGAAGCGGATGTTTTCATTTTTCCGTATGGCGGCAAATTGCTTGATTTTCGATAAATTTGTTTCGATATACATGTTATTTAAATTTATATTGTTTATTTTTCTGTTTCGTCTTTACTTGCCTGACTCGTCAGTTCTTTAACGGCTCTGTCGAAATCGCTTTCGTACTGCAACATTTCATTACGACGGTATTCTTCAAATTCTTTCGTTGCCTTTTCAACCGCCTGTTCATGAGATATTATTCCTGCGCCTTTGAATAGAGGACGATTACCCACCGAAAGAATCTTGTCAAGTTGTTCAATCCACTGTTGCATACTCATGGGCGTTTGTTCTATGGCTTGCAACTCTGCGAAATCAAGGTATTGCGATACCAGCAGATTGAGTACTTGTAATTCTTTTTCCGACAGATAATTTTTGGCAATTTTAACGTCATCTCTTGTGATATAGTTTCCTTTGAAGTTTGTCATGCCAACCATCGGCTTGTCGGCATCCACCCGTTCGTAAATTACTTCTGCTGCCGTATGCTGATGCACGGCATAGTGCATTTTGTTTTGAACGATTGCAAAGAATTGACGGCTTATATCTGCTCGCGGGTCATAATCTATTGCTGTGGCGTAAATATCGGTTACCTGTTGATACAGATTGCGTTCACTCGAACGAATATCCCTAATTCGTTGAAGTAATTCGCGGAAATATCGGTTGCCGTTTCCTTTGAGGTGTTCGTCGTCGAGGGTAAATCCTTTTTGGATATATTCGTGCAGTCGCTGTGTTGTCCATTGTCGGAATCGGGTTGCGACTTGCGATTTTACTCTGTAACCTATGGCAATAATCATGTCCAGATTGTAGTGTTCAATCTGTCGTCTGACCGAACGATTGCCTTCCTGACGAACTAACAAGAAATACTTGTGAGTTGCCTCTTTTAGCAACTCGCTTTCTTCTAAGATGCTGTTAATATGCAGACTGATATTTTGTTGCGTTGTATCAAATAACAGCGCAATTTGCTGTTGAGCAAGCCAGACATCTTTGCCGTCAAAACGGACATTAACGTTGGTTATGCCATTATCATCCTGATAGAGGATGAATTGGCTGTTGGACGGTTCTAACTGATTGCTAGACATGTTTGACTCTTTCTATATATTTATCATTTTACTTAATTATCCAAATGCCAGTCTTATGTTCATCGTCGAGAGTAAATCCTTTTTGGATATATTTGTTATTGAATTGACTGGACAAATATAGTGAGAATTTTGCGATAAAAATATTTATTATCAATAAATCCAAGGGAAAATTTCACGGTTAAATCCACAATTTCAACTGTTCAAAACTTGTCCCGGATTTTTTATATGCACGGATAATATCCGGC
>JAISFI010000279.1 GCA_031263685.1 Dysgonamonadaceae bacterium
GGAAAAGTGATAAATTCTACTCCATACGAGACGAAACTGGTTGAGTTGCTGAAGAATGAAAAGAATTTGACGATTAAGATTGTATGAAAATATGTGTCACCTTTTCGGATAATGGGGAGATGAAAAGCGTTCTTTGACGTGTTGGGTTTACCGCTTTTTAAGCAGGGCAAGTTTAAATTTTGAAAATAATATTCGAAAGACATAAGCCATTGTTTTGTTGCTATTATTTTTATATTTAACTTTGCGGCAGAATTAAAGTGGAAGATTTATGTTTCATGAGAAAAAAGCATTAAATTCAGCTCTGTATATTGCTAACAGGTTGAACAGAAAGGATTTTCATAAGATATTCAAAATCTTGTATTTTTCCGACAGAGAGCACTTGTGTGGGTATGGTCGCGCAATAACAGGAGATACCTATATTGCAATGCCGGACGGCCCCGTTCCATCAAATATTTATGATATATTCAAATCAGTTCGTGGAGATGGGTTTTATAAAGACAACGGGAAATTTTCAGAGCACTTTTCAGTAGCTGACTGGGATTTGATTAGGCCGAAGCATGATGCCGACTTGGATGAACTGTCTGTCAGTGATGTGGAATGTATAGATCATTCTATCAAATTGTATGGGAGTCTGTCGTGGGATGAAATAAGAGAAAAGTCACATGATTATGCGTGGCG
The DNA here is from genome assembly GCA_031263685.1 of Dysgonamonadaceae bacterium. Classification (GTDB taxonomy): domain Bacteria; phylum Bacteroidota; class Bacteroidia; order Bacteroidales; family Azobacteroidaceae; genus JAISFI01. The sequence goes on from JAISFI010000279.1 coordinate 679, forward strand.
AGCTACGACATTGGGCAGACCTGTAACGTATGACAATATTTTGCGAGAACAGGGGGCAACAGATGAATTTATTGATTACGTAAAGGAAGATATGTTGTTGCAAGACTGCTTTGCACAATGATACAGATTTCAGATAAAGCCGGACTATATCGCGCCACCGTCTCTGTTGGCGATGTCTTTATCAAAAATTTCGATAAAATAGACCACCCTAAATATTTTATAGTTGCAGGAATATCGGGCGATAGAATAAATCTGTGTGCCGTTTATATAAATTCAAATATCCCGGATTTTATATACTCAAATAAAAAATTACTAAAATTACAAGTAAACATAAAGGGCAGAAAGTACGATTTTTTAAGACATGACTCTTTTGTTTCATGCAACACCCAAATAAAAGCAAGCATTGATAAGTTAATAAGTGACTGTAAGTATTTGGGGAAAATCGATGAAGAAGATTTAGGCAACATAAGGCAAACGATTATCAACTCTAATTTGTTGACAAAAAATGAATTGAAGTTATATTTTCAACAATAATTACACTTAATCACATAAAGGCGGTAAATCCAACACGATTTTACCGCCTTTTTCATTTCCGGCGGTTTCCAAATAAGAGATGAAGTTTATTGTCATTTCAATGAAAAAAACAGCAGGTATTATTATTCTTATTTTATTGTCGGTTATCGCCATTCAGGAATATCGTATACGAGGTATTGAGCCGGAAACAACCATCACTACCATAGTTCATGATACGATTACAGTCACTGCTCCAGAACCAGTATCGGTTGCAGAAACGGGGCAAATCCGGGCAAAACTTCCCGTTGCGGAAAAGTGTACCGCAGAACCGGAAAAAGTGCCGGAAACGTGCGCATTTGAATCGGTGAAAGGTGATTCGATAGAAGTTGTTGTGCCCATCTCTACCAAAGTATACGAAGACAGTCTTTACCGGGCTGTTATCTCCGGCTACAATGCTTCACTGGACACCATCCAGATATACCGGCAAACGGTATATATAGACCGCTGGCATGAGGGTGAGAAAACAAGATCCAAACGGTGGTCGATTGGCGTACAGGTAGGATATGGAACAGACTTCAGGGTATTGCGACCCTACATAGGCGTTGGAATAAGTTATAAACTGTGGGAGTTTTAGCTAAAATATTAAAAAAATACGCCAAAACTTAAACTGTCGAAGTTTTGAAAAACTATTCATAAATAAAAAAACGACAGTTATGGATTTACACATTAAAGACAGGTTTTACATTCCGCAAATATTGCCACAGCAGGGCAAATTTAAAGAATTTAATTTGAAACGCGACATTATTGAGAAAGTGGCAGTCACAGAACAGGACAAGGAAAAATACTCGATAGTGGAGCACAGGGAAGACGGCAAGATTGAATGGAACTCAAAAATGGATGCCGAAAACCCGTTGACCGTAGAGTTTTCAAGGGATGAGCTGGATTATCTGAAAAAATCCTGCGAAAGTCTTGCGGAGAGCGCTTATCCGGATGATTTCTGGGTTACGGTCGAAAAAATTTACGATACTGCAAATTCTTAGTACATTGTTTCTCTGCCGTTTAAGGCGTACCGGATTTTTGGGTGCGCCTTTTTCAACCGGCAGGTGAAGATAAAGCAGTAAAAATGACAAACGAGCTTGTCCCGCCCCAAAGTTTAGTTATCAACTTCCAGCCATCCGAAAAGCAGTATGACTTGTGGAAGCTTTTGCAGCCGGATTCCTGCCCTCATTGCGGCGGACATATCGGCCAGAAAGCTGTTGGGGTTGACAGAAACGGCAACGCCCAGTTCAAACCGGAGTGTTGTACGTGTCACTCGCAGGACTTGCCGCAAATCATATTAAGCGGAGGAGCAGCGGGTGGAGGAAAATCATTTGTAGGAAGTTGCTGGCTGGTGAGCAGTTGCATCCGTTTTTCTGACATACGGATGGTAGTGGGAAGAAAAACCCTGAAGTCTTTGCGTGAAAGCACGTGGAACACCATCAGGATGGTTATCAGGGACTGGGGACTGAAGGAGGGAGAGAACTATAAGGTCAACAATCTGGAAGGCTCCATTACCTTTTGGAACAATTCCATAATCATAGCAAAAGAAATGGCCGACTTGCCGGCAGACCCGGATTTCAGCCGTTTCGGTTCCAGTGAATTTACGGGCGGTTTTCTTGACGAAGTGTCTGAAATATCGGAAAAGGCGGTGGAAGTTTTATTTTCCCGTTTAAGGTGGAGGGTGCATGAAACATTCAAGACACCCAGACTTTTGATGAGCGCCAACCCCTGCCTTACGTGGGTCAGGAAAAGGTTTGTTCAGGATGATGAAGGAAATCCGGCTACATGCAAGGAGGGTGAAGCTTATGTGCCGTTTTCGGTATTTGACAACCCGAACACTGAATTTCGCCAGACATACGAAGCTGCGCTAAACAGGATTTCCGACAGGGCTACGCGCGAGCGGCTGCTGTATGGAAACTGGGATTTTGTCGACATAAACGAAATGGCTGCATACTGGGAATTTTCCGGAGAAAAGCATCTCGTACCCGGATTGCGCGAAAAAGTTTATAATCCGCTCAAACCGATTGTTATCAGTTGGGACTTCAATGTTTTTCCTTTTATGGGCACGCTGTCCATGCAGTTTGATTTTGAAAATAAAAAAGCGTACATACTGGAGGAAATTCTCGGAAAGCCGGAAGCTAAGGAAAACAATACTCCAAAGCTTGCAAAAAAAATTTCCAAAAAGTATTTAACCGAAAAGCATGTCGGAGGCCTATTTATAACAGGAGACCCTGCCGGTTTGGCGCGTTCTACTCAAACGGAAGACGGAGTAAACAATTACACCATCATATTGAGTAATATGGACATTTCTACTTTGAGGCCAAAGCAGAAACTGCTAAGCAAGCAGCCCGCCCACACAGCCCGCCTGGAGTTCATTAACGAACTGTTTAAGGGATATGATGGCTGGGAAATATTAATTGACATGAGGTGCCGGAAACTTGTCGAGGATTTGACCTACCAGAAGAAAAATCAGGACGGGACAAAAGCCAAGACAAAGGTAACAGACCCCAAAAACGGTCAGAAGTACGAGAAATACGGACACCTTTCGGACTGCCTCGATTATGCGCTGTGCCTTTTTATCAAGGAAAGCTGGCGAAAATATCAGACAAGACAGTTTATAATAGAAACAGTAACCGCACCGATATACGGTAATTTTAGCTACTAATGTATAAAAGATTTCTTAACAACCAGGATTATCTGGGAATTATCACCGAAAGGCATCTTGGCGAACTGATTCGTGAAGATGAAAAGTGTCTGGAAAAGGCCGAAGAAGCTGCCGAAGGTTCTATTCTTGAATACCTTACCGAGAACTACGAGGTAGAAAATGCGCTGGCGACAGGGAAGGGTATAAGGGAGTATAATCCGCAAATAACTTATCCTGCCGGCGCTTATTTTTACAGGGACGGCAGGATTTGGGAAACACTGCGCACCGTCAACGGTCGCAAGTCTCCATCCGGCAAAGTTTATTGGGAAGAGTTTATTGAGGTGATTGACAGCGAGATTCCGGCGTATTCCCAGCTTGTAAACTACAATCCGGAAGATGTTGTTGTCTTTGCGAACGTTCAATACCGGTGTCTTGAATATAACGGACCGGATTTTGGCGATATACGCATCCCCGGACTCGCTGGATGGGAGCAGGTTACTGTGTACGGATGGGAAGCCAACTGGGAATATGAGATATGGGAGGTTGCCTGCTGGTCGGGCAGGTTTTACGCTTTACTGAATACGGAGAATATCGACCTGACGCAAAATCCCGAAGAATCCGATAACTGGGGGCTGATTGGACAGTACGACCCGGAATACAACGGGTACGAGTTTTCGGGAACGGAGTATGTTGTATTTGACGGCAAGGTTTATGCGCCGACGATGGAGGTTAATTCCGACGAAATAAGGGAAGGGTACAATATCAGACCCGGAGACCCGCGAAACCTGAACCTGAAGAAGTACATGCTCCGGATTGCCGTGTACGAACTGCATAAGCTGATTTCACCCAACAATGTCAGCCAAATCAGGATTGTTGACTACGAGGAGAGTCTGCGGTGGTTGAGGGATGCTTCCAAGCTGCGAATCAACCCGCAGATACCGAGAAAACTGGATTCGGACAGCAGGCCGGTTACTGACTGGCAGGTTGCCACGTTTCAAAAGGATTACGACCCGTATAAAAATCCCTGGCAAATTTAGTTATTTTCTTACTGCTTAACTATCAGTGTGCGGAAGGCTGCGAAGCTATCCGCACATGTTTTTTATGGACGGCAGTTTCCGGCTATTCGGACGCTTGCATGAACGCCATTTTCAGCCTGTCTGTGTTCATCTGGTTGTCTCCGTTATAGTAGTGCTTTTGAATCAGTTCAGAGCTTGTCCCGGCAGCCATTGCTACGTAAGATATGGGTACGCCGTTGTCCAAAGCAACCGTAATGGCTGTGTGGCGAAAAACGTAAAGATACAGGCCATAATCCACACCTATTTCCGGACTGACATGTTTAAGCCAGCAGTTGATATTCTTCCTGAATTGCCTGAAAATAAAATCTTTCATGGCGTACTTTTCAGACTTCTTGTCGTCCATGATTGGAAATACATAGCCGTCTTTGGATTTCCCTCTGTATTTGTTGATGATGCTTTCAGCAACAGAATCAACAGGCACTTCGACTTCTTTATGCGTTTTTTTTCTTTTTGTGTGGATTTTTCCCTGGACGGTAATATCCTTATATCTTAATTTTATTGCGTCGCACGGAGCGAAAAAAGTGTGAAACATAAAAACACAAAAGTCGTGATACAGCTCGACCCTTTTCCGGTTTCTGAAATCCGGAGTGACCTTGGAGATGTCCATATTCAAAAATTTCTTTAATTGTTCCGGATTTAATACGTCGGGTTTCTTGTGATCAATTTCGTTAATTCTGGGATTGTAGTCGGCGAACATGAAATCGCCAATTTGAGACAGGGTGAAATTTATCTCGTGGTCTTTCGCCGCTTTCCCTAACAGGCTTCGGAAAATTTTTGCTGAGTCTTTATATCCGTTGTGTTTGGCGAAAATACGCGCAATGCTGACGCATTTGTCGAAATTGATTTCCTTGAAAGTTAAAAAAGAAAATCCTGGTAACAGTTTTCGACACTTTTTTAACAGATAGTAGTATTTTTCGAAATTGCATCCCGACTTTACTTTTTCCCGTTCAATAACGGCCTCCAGATATTTTTCTACCAAATTCATGTTTCTGCTTGTGATAGTGTCTTGCATTTGAGACGGTAAAGAGTCCGCCGACTTGGATGCTGAATAATATTGTGCCACTTGCTTTGCAGAAAGCTCCGGATGTTCCTTGATTAAGGAAAAGTAAATCTCCTTAAAATCTTCGAGAATTTTGTTATTTTCCATATAAGATATTGCATTACTTGAAAACCGCTCTTTCCCGGCGTTCCAATGACGTTCAATGTTCGGATTGCCTTTCAAAAGATGTCTTGCCGATTTGTAAAACCGTTCCTTGTTTTCACTGATTCTTAAAACGAGCGCTTTGCCCTGAGTGATGAATTTTAATTTGACCATAACTTTACTGCTTTAATTTCTTAATAATAGAAAGTCAGAAAGCTAAAAGTTTCTTTTTAATGCACATTTTTTATACACCAACCGGGTTGTTCCTTTTTTTAGCGTTTTCGATTTGACTATTTTTTATTGCTTTTATTGTGTTATAAATTGTTTTTAATCAAGGTTTTATTGGTGTTTTTTTGAAAATTTGGTTTTGTTAAAAAGAGGGTGTTTTTTCTGTTGGGTCGTCTCTCGGTAGCCCGAACGTTTTAACGTCGGGTGTATGTGTGACGTCGAAGCAGAGCGGCGAAGCCTCGAAATATCTTTATATAAAATATTTCGGGGCTTCGCCGCTCCGGTACAATGATGCATGATTCCAACCCGACGTTTCACGTCGGGCTACCGAGATAGAATCCGTTCCGGATTGGCTTATGCCGAGCGGAGTACTGGATTGCTTCGGGCTATCGCCCTCGCAATGACGTTGTGCGGCTTGAGAACAATGCACAAAGCCATGTCGCGCGAAGTATAATTATTTTCAATACCCTTCCGCCGTTTCCTTTACCGATTCTATTTTCTTTCCCCCATCCAACGCTCTCCACGCGTACCAGATATATGCCAGGACAAACGGGATCAAGAGGGAAACTATCGACATCACTTTCAACGTAAAATAACTTGAACTGCTGTTGGTGAGCGACAAAGAACTTTGCATTTCAGTCAAAGACGGATAATATGCCGTGTGATTGTATCCGGCAATCAACAACAGTACCAAAACCGTACATACCGTTCCCGCTCCGGCATACCAGATACCTTTGATGAAAGCAGTCTGCAAAAGCGTCCTCCCGATGCCATACAGTACCGATACTACTCCAATCAATAAGATAACTAAAAACCAGGGCATTGCTATCAGATTATTCCAGTACTTATAGGCTTCGACCGTAAAAACACCGTTAGCATCTTCCGTATATCCGGAAGATAAAAGTAATTTCACCAGATACGTCACAAAAAGAACGACAAACAAAAGTGCATTGATTAACAACGATTTCCTTGTATTCTTCCGGACTTCCGGCACGGCAATTCCATTAATAAAATACAGACAAGCCAACGAACGCGACAGAAAAAAGACTGCAAAACCCAAGACTAAGTTCCAGCCGTTGGCAATAGCTTCCAAACCATGCAGGGGATTGTTCCACGACGAAATAACCGGATTGAAGGTATTAGAAATATTACCCTTGTTGACCGAAAAATCGGCTCCCATAAAGAAAGTAGAAACTGCAACACCCAGCAGCACCGTGCCGAACAAGCCATTTGCAAACAAAAAAACTTCATAAGTCTTTTTCCCCAACAAGTTTCCTCTCCGGTGCATAAACTCATAAGAAACAGCCTGTATCACAAAACTGAACAGGATAAGCATCCACAGCCAGTAGGCGCCGCCGAAACTGGTAGAATAAAACAAAGGAAAAGATGCAAACATGGCGCCACCGAAAGTCACCAAGGTAGTGAATGTCAACTCCCATTTCCTGGCCAATACAAACGACAACATCATCCGATGTTTCGGACTTTTACCCAGACGAAACAGCAAACTCTGTCCGCCCTGTACAAACAACAGGAATACCAGTATGCCTCCCAGCAGGGAGTTGATAAACCACCAGTAATGCTGAAAAAATGTTATATCGAATTTCATAAGATACTGTATATAAAATTACAAATGAATAATAACACGCACCGGAAAACTATTTTTCCGGCCCCTTCCGGATATATTTCACCAGGATGCCGATTTCGGCGATCAACAGCAAGGTAAACAATCCCAAGAAGATAAAGAACGTAAGCTGTACTGCCGACGTTTCTATATCGGAAATGGCAGCCGATACCGGAAGAATATCCTGTATCGCCCAGGGCTGACGTCCCACCTCCGCCACAACCCAACCGGCTTGAGAACAGACATACGCCAACGGAATAGAAGCAAAACATATCCATTGCAACCATTTGAGATCTTCCAGTTTTTTCCTGTATTGCAAGATCCAGACCAGTATAAACAATACCAGAAAGAACCCTCCCAGGATGACCATCACATGGAAAGCATAAAATACCATTGGCACGTGAGGAATGGCATCTGTCGGATGCTTGAAAAATCCGTAACCGAAATGTTCAAAATTCTCTTTCAACAACCCGTCGGCCTGAGAAGCTTTGGCCTCATCTCCATCTGCTTTTGCCTGTTTATAATCATGCAACGCCTGCACGGCAATTTTCCCTTTATCCATTTTCTCCTGAATGGACAGCGCCGGACCGTTCTCCGTAGGATAACCTCCATCTACCAAGTCTTTGATTCCCGGAACAAAAGCATCGACATCTCTTTCTGCCAGAAAAGATAAAAGGTAAGGAAATGATATTTTGAACAAAAACGGATTCTCGGCATCATTATACTGCTCTTTTGCAGGATTCAAGAGGCCGATAGCCACTAAGTCCGCCGATGTTTTACCTTCATACAGACCTTCCATCGCCGCCAGTTTCATGGGTTGCTTTTGCGCTACCTGATAAGATGATCCATCTCCGGTAATCACCAAAAGTACGGTAGATACGATCCCCAGATAGACTGCTATCTTGATACTGTCCAGCGCAAAACGGGTCTCCCGCTTCTTAATCAAAAACCAGCAGGCAATACCCAACACAAAAACCGCTCCCAACATCCAGCCGGAAAGCACCGTGTGGAAAAACTTGTTGATTGCAACCGGAGAGCCTAAGACTGCCCAGAAATCGAACATTTCGTTTCGCACCGTGTCTGGGTTGAATTTCATTCCGGCAGGATATTGCATCCACGCATTGGCAACCAAAATCCAGAGAGCGGAGATGGTCGCCCCCAACGTCGTCAGCCAGGTGGAAGCCAGGTGAAACTTCCTGCTCACCTTTTCCCATCCGAAAAACATGACCGCAATAAACGTGGCTTCCATAAAGAATGCCATGATTCCTTCGATGGCCAGCGGCGCCCCGAAAATATCGCCCACAAACCAACTGTAATTAGACCAGTTGGTACCAAACTCAAATTCGAGGATAATACCCGTCGCCACTCCAACAGCAAAGTTGATCCCGAAAACCCTCATCCAAAACCGGGTTGTTCTTTTCCAATACGCATCGCCCGTTTTGTAATAAATTGTTTCCATGATAGACATGATGACTCCCAACCCTAAAGTGAGGGGAACAAACAACCAATGGTACATGGCCGTAAGAGCAAACTGCGCCCGCGACCAATCAATCAGAGAACTGTCGATTACTTCCATAGATAATTCCAAATTTTAAATAACAAAACTTCTATAATTACTCTCCTGTTAAATACTTACTGACAAACTCTTCTGCTAAATTCTTCCGAAACGTATTCACTTCGCTCCTGATCCGTTTCAAATAATGTCTTCAATAAATTGGGAAAGAAAAAGACTTTCAGGATGGCAAACATAATGAACAGTTTCACCAGGATAATCATCCATAATATCCTGCCCCAAGTCATCTGCCGAAATCCATCAGTATATAGATGAAAAAATGTTAATAGTTTCATGTTTTTTCTGCTTTATCATGCAAATATTTGATAAAGATAGGGAGAATTATTCCAAAATCCAAATTTTTTCCAAGATAATTCATCAGTATTCTAAAAATTCCTTACCTTTATCCCGCAAAAACACATAATTAACATGATCATCCAATGAAAAAATTATTTGCTACGGCGTTGTTATCCATTCCTGTTATGGTTTTTTCTCAACAAAATTTTTGGGAAAATCCGGCACTAATAGAAGAAGGAAAAGAGCCTGCAAGGGCCGATTTTGTTCCTTATACCTCTTTTGAACAATTACAAAAAGACAACAAATGGGATACTCCTGCTGTCAAATCTCTGAATGGAACATGGAAATTCAATTGGGTAGAAAAACCTTCCCTCCGTCCCACCGATTTTTACAAAGAATCGTTTGACGATTCCGACTGGAAAAATATTCAGGTTCCGGGGAGTTGGGAAACGCAAGGGTTCGGAGTACCGGTATATACCAATGCCAACTATATATTTCCAATTAATCTTCCTTACGTGGACAATGAAGACCTGCCCATTGGCACTTACAGGACTGTTTTCGACATACAAGATGCTTTCCGGGAGAAAGAGATATTCTTATATTTCGGTTCCATCGCCGGAGCGGCAACTGTTTACCTCAATGGACAAAAAATAGGTTACAGCAAAGCCTCCAAAACACCGGCAGAATTTAATATTACCTCCCTGTTGAAAAAACAGGGAAATGTGCTCGCCGTACAAGTATTCAAATGGTCTGACGCTTCCTATCTCGAAGATCAGGATTTCTGGCGATTGGCCGGGATTGAACGGGATGTGATGCTGATAGCCCGTTCTAAGGTTTCTATTGAGGATTTCTTTGTGATTGGAGAACTGGACAAAAACTATAAGGATGGCAACTTGAAGGTGGATGTAACTATCCGCAATTTTAATCCTTCCAGCGCGAACCAGTATCAATTACAAATTTCTTTGTTCGACGCGGCCAACAAACGGATCTTTACACAGCAAAAAAATGTTCCGAACATCACAGGAAAAGGGAAAACCGTCATCTCTTTTACTGGAAAAATTGATAATCCACAAAAATGGTCGGCAGAATATCCCCATCTCTATACCGCTTGTATCGAACTGAAAGATCATACCAAACAACTCATCGAATTGGCAGGCTGCAAAACCGGCTTCAGAAATATAGAAATACAACAGGGACAAGTATGGATCAACGGCAAACCCATCATCATTCGTGGCGTCAACCTGCATGAGCATCATGAACAGTACGGTCATTATGTAGATGATGAAACCAAGCTGAAAGACATCTCGTTATGGAAACGTTACAATATCAATGCAATCCGTACTTCTCATTACCCGCAACATCCGGAATTTTACAAATTATGTGATAAATACGGGATTTACGTCGTAGATGAAGCGAATATTGAGGCACACGGACTGGGATATGATAACAGATACAAGGACGCTCATCCCTCTGTTTCCAAAGATTGGGAAGGTCAACACATAGACCGCACGGCGCGTATGTTTGAACGGGACAAAAATCATCCCAGTGTCATTATCTGGTCTTTGGGAAATGAAAGCAAATTCGGCCCCAACTACGAAACAACTTACAACTGGCTAAAAAAACAGGATAAGGCGCACCGTCCGGTACAATGCGAAAGAGCCGGACAACTTCCTTTCACAGACATCGTTACGCCCATGTACTGGAGTGCGGAAAGTATCGAAAAATATGCCTTGCGAGAAGATATTACCCGTCCGCTCATCCTCTGCGAATACGCTCACTCCATGGGAAACAGTACTGGAAACTTGCGCGAATATTGGGACGTTATCCTGAAATATCCGGCGCTGCAGGGCGGTTTTATCTGGGATTGGGTAGATCAGGGATTAGCCGCTTTCGATGAGCAGGGACGGAAATACTGGATGTATGGCGGCGATGCTGGCGGTCACCGGTGGACGCATGACGAGAATTTCTGCGTTAACGGGTTGATAAATCCCGACCGTACCATTCATCCGGCGTTGCAGGAGGTGAAGAAAATGTATCAAAGTATCCAAATGTCGCCAATTGATATTGAAAAAGGGAAAATTCGGATACAAAACTATCATTTGTTTTCCAATCTGGAGATTTTTGATTACGAATGGGAATTATTTAACAACGGTGAGTTGCTGACAAAAGGGACTTTTAACGTATCCTGCGATCCGCTTGGCTACAAAGACGTCACGCTCAAACTTCCGGCGCTTCAATTCAAAAACGGCAGAGAATATTTTTTAACGGTCAAAGCGAAAACAAAAACCATGACCGATCTTGTTCCTGCAGGACATGTCGTTGCCGAAGAACAGTTTGACTTCCCCAAGAACAACTACTTCTTTCTCAAAGATTATTCCGGAGAACTAAAAACCGAAAAAACCGACGATTATTTTAGTTTTCAGAGTGGCGAAATCAGCGGTCGAATCAATCTAAGAAACGGTTTATTAGACAGCTACACGTACCAAAACAAGTGGCTGCTGACTCATGCTCCAACGCCAAATTTCTGGCGAGCGCCTACCGACAACGATTTCGGATGCAACATGCCTAAAACACACAATGTATGGCGTACGGCGGGAGATTTCCGCAACTTAATCAACATCCGGGTCATGGAAAAAACACCGGAAGGAATAGAAATCGCCGCCCAGTTCCTGTTGAAGTACCTGGACATCCCCTACGACGTTACCTATTTCATCAACAACGACGGCTCCATTCGCATCACCGCTCAGATAAACTTGATTGCAAAAACATTGCCCGATTTGCCCCGTTTCGGAATGAAAATGGAACTGCCGGTTTCGTTCAACAACGTTTCCTACTATGGCCGGGGCCCGTGGGAAAATTACGCCGACCGCAATACATCGGCTTTCATCGGTACTTATCAATGTCCTGTCGACGATTTGAATTTCGACTATATCCGCCCACAGGAAAACGGTTACAGAACGGATGTCAGAACGGTTTCTTTCACTGACGAACAAGGCTTCGGAATTGTATTTGAAGGTTCCGGACAACCCATCTGCTTCAACGCCCGACATTATTTTGACGAAGATTTGGATCCCGGCGTCACGAAAAAACAACAACATACCATCGACATTGATCCGAGAAATACCTTGGCCGTCAATATCGACCTGAGACAAACGGGCGTAGGAGGCGATAACAGTTGGGGCGCACGGGCTTTGGAAAAATATCTTTTGCTCAATAGAAGATATGTTTATTCTTATTTGATCCATCCCCTCCGGTAAATAAACTTTGGGTAAATAAAAATAAAAATGTACCTTTGACGAAATTTTTATCATTTGCATAATTCGCATAATTCATGGCAGATCGCTTTTTTCAAATACATTTGGATCAAATATTGAAAGAGAAAGCTCCTCTATTGGCTCAAAAGTTACCGGGGTTTATGGTGAAATTGCTGGCAAAGATTATTCATCAGGAAGATCTCAACCAGACGCTCCAATACATCGGTAATGCTTCCGGAGTGGAAGCCATGCAAAAAGTAATGGAATATTTCAATTTAACGGTCCGTTTGGAAGGTGAAGAAAATATACCGTCCACCGGAAAATATATTTTCGTTTCCAACCATCCACTCGGAGCATTGGATGGCATTTGCCTGTCTGCCGTACTGGGACAAAAATACAATCACAACATTAAATACATCGTAAATGATATTCTGTATTTCCTGAAACCGTTTCAACCCATTTTTATCCCCGTCAACAAGCATGGGTCGCAATCGAAAAGATACGCTGCGTTGATCAACGAGGCTTGTGTTTCCGACAATCAGCTTATTACGTTTCCCGCAGGACTTTGTTCCCGTAAAAAAAAGGGAAAAATAGAAGATGCACTGTGGAAAAAAATGTTCATCCTCAAAGCCGTAGAATATCAGCGGGATGTTGTCCCGATTTTCTTTGAAGGGAGAAATTCCCGTTTCTTTTACTGGCTGGCCAACACGCGAACAAAACTCGGCATCAAGGCAAACCTTGAAATGCTGTTTTTGCCGGCAGAAGTTTTCAAACAAAAAAGCGCTACATTCACCATACACTTCGGCAAACCCATATCCTGGAAAATGTTCGATGCTGCCAATACTCCGCAAGAATGGGCGAATCATATCAAAAATATTGCTTATCAACTGGAAAAAAACAAATAAATGAAAGATATTATCCTACCCGTAGATAAAGAGAAGATTAAGAGCGAGTTGACTTCCGACAAATTGCTACGCAAGACCAACAAAGCCGGCAATGAAATCTATGTTTTTACCCATCAAAATGCACCCAACACCATGCAAGAGGTTGGACGGCTGCGGGAAATCGCTTTCCGGTATTACGGCGGCGGCACTGGCCTTTCGATAGATATTGATGAGTTTGATACGATGCCATATTCCTACAAACAGTTAATCGTTTGGGACCCGGAAGTAGAAGAAGTCTTAGGAGGATACCGTTTCCTCTGTGGAAATGACATCAAACTGGACGAAAATGGACAACCCATACTGGCAACTTCGCATCTGTTCCGTTTCTCTCCCGAATTTATTGAGAAATATCTTCCGAAAACCGTTGAATTGGGACGTTCTTTCGTCTCATTAGATTACCAGGTCACTAAAACTCATCTCTCCAAAGGGCTTTTTGCACTGGACAATCTGTGGGACGGCTTGGGTGCCTTACCCATGATAGATCCTTCCCTGCAATACTTTTTCGGAAAGGTAACAATGTATAATTCCTACAACATCGAGGCTCGTAACATGATTCTGTACTTCATCAACCGTTATTTTCCCGATCTTGAGAAATTGGTTACTCCGGTCACTCCTCTGATAACCAATACGGATTATCCGGCAATGGAAAGGCTTTTTTCCGGAACGGATTATAAGGCAGATTACAGAACGCTGAACTTGGAAGTCCGCAAATTAGGCTACAATATTCCTCCGCTGGTAAATGCCTATATGAATCTCTCTCCGAGAATGAAAGTATTTGGTACTGCCATCAACCACGAATTTGGCGAAGTGGAAGAAACCGGCATCCTGATTAGCGTCAACGAAATCTTTGAAGAAAAGAAGAAACGCCACATGGAGTCTTTCCTGGGAGAAAAACGTTCCCATAGAATCATGGAGCGAATTCGGAGACTGATTAGCCGCAAGTATGCGGCGGAGCGATAAATACCTTGCTTACCGGCCGGTCATTCTCAAAAAATCCGATAACATTATCACTAACCGCCTTAGCCATCTCTATCCGGGAATACACTGTCTGCGTACCTATATGCGGAGTAAGCACCACATTATCCAATGCCAGTAACTCCGGTGAAGGATAATCACCAAACTCAAATACATCCAATCCTGCGCCATAAATCTCTCCGGACTCCAGCGCCGCAACCAATGCTTTTTCATCGACCAGTTGTCCGCGAGAAGTATTAATCAGAATGGCCGAAGGTTTCATCTTTCGCAATGCTTCCGCTCCGATTATATGATGAGTATAAGGAGTATAAGGAGCATTGAGCGAAACGAAATCCGACTGGGCAAGTAATTCATCCATATCGGAATATGTCGTTTCCAGGCTTGCTTCTTCATGCGGGTCAAGGCGGTGACGCTGACAGTAAACAACATTCATGCCGCAAGCCCTTGCCCTTTTACACAGCGCTTTTCCGATACGTCCCATACCGATTATCCCCAGCGTGGCTCCCGTGACCCGCATCCCCAGATTCTCAAGGACGCCGACTTTCATCGCCCGGCCTGAAGTGCGCAACTTTCGGTCACATTCGGTCACACGGCGGGCAGTGTCCAGCATTAGCGCAAGAGCGATGTTGGCTGTTGGAGCGGTCGTCGGAGCAGGAGTATTGGCGACTGTAAGTCCCCGTTCCAACGCATAAGCAACATCTATGTTGTCGTATCCGACAGCGTAATTGGCTATAATCCGCAATTTTTGACCTTTGTCAATCAGTT
>JAISFI010000391.1 GCA_031263685.1 Dysgonamonadaceae bacterium
TAATCAAACAATAGGGATATGAATAATGCAATTCAAATTTTTAAAAACAGTCAGTTTGGCGAAATAAGAACAATTGACATCAATGGCAAGGTTTATTTCGTAGGAATCGACGTAACTAAAGCGTTAGGTTACAAAAATGTAAATGACGCTATAACAAGGCATTGCAAGGGGTGCGTGAAACACGCAGTACTTGACAATCAAGGTGTTATGCACATGACGAATATCATCCCCGAAGGTGATGTTTATCGTCTTGCGGCCAAATCGGAACTTCCCGGAGCAGAAGCGTTTGAATCGTGGATTTTCGATGAGGTGCTTCCGGCGATTCATAAGCATGGTGGCTATCTTACTCCGGAAATGATAGAGGACTTACTTGCAAATCCGGATTTGATTATCCAAATGGCAACTACTATTAAAGAGGAGAAAGAAAAACGCCTGGCGGCCGAAAATAAGGTGATCGAACAAGCTCCGAAAGTCAAGTACTACGATGACGTTCTAAGTTCCGATAATCTTATGCCGATAAGCGTCATAGCTCAAAATTACGGCATGACGGCGATAACTCTCAACGGGATACTTAAGGCCTGCGGGGTACAGTATAAAAAGGGTGATCGCTGGATGATTACAGCAAAGTATCATGACAGGGATTACGCGAGAAGCGTACCCGAAATACGGGACATCAAGGACGGGAAGCAAATAGTATCCAACCGGCTGAAATGGACTGAATCGGGACGTAAGTTTATTCATAATCTGCTCGTGGAAAAAGGGCTTGTAAACAGACAAAAATGCCTGGATATATGAGTTTCGCAATGCAAAGTAATAAACCGAATACCCAAACGTCCCAGCCGTCTCCGAAGTCTCAAAAGTCTCCGGAAAAAGACCTGATAATCGGCATAGATCCTGATCTTGAGCGGTCGGGTGTGGCAATATGGATCGCGTCGGGGAAAATTTTTGATTTAAGAAATCTGAGTTTCTGGCAGCTGTTTGACTTCATGCGGGCGCACGCGGACAGGATTCGCGTAGTGCGTGTTGAAGCCGGATGGCTGAATAAAAAATCGAATTTTCACAGTCGCGCCGGTCAGACGAAAACGGAAGGCGAGGCCATAGCCCGCAACGTGGGAGAGAACCACGCCATAGCGAAGATAATATGCCAAATGTGCGTATATCTTCAATTACAGTATGAGGAAGTGCAGCAGAAAGCGCACAAGCTCGACAGGGATACGTTCAGGGTAATCACAGGCTACAAAGGAAGAACGAATCAGGAAACCCGCGACGCGGCGATGCTGGTTTATGGAATGAATTTAAATAATAAATAAAATAATTAAGAATAACAGATAAATAGCAATGAAAACATTTAAAGAATTACAGGAAATTATTACAGGTGAGGACGTTCATATATTCTACGATAACGATTTCTTTGAATTTAGGCGTTATCCGCTTAGTATGGAATTAACGGAAGAACAGGGCAGGAACAAAACGAAAGCACTTGTTATATAAGCATTTTTATTACTTTTGCAAAAAATAAATATGATTCAAAAAATAAACATATCGGAAATAAGGCCGAATACGGGACAGATAGAAGGATTGCCCGCCAATCCGCGACAGATAAGTGAGACAAAATTTGAGAGGCTCAAAAAGTCGCTACAGGATGACCCTGAAATGCTCGATTTACGTGAATTGCTTGTGTACCGGTACGATGGCGCGTACGTTGTGATTGCGGGAAACATGCGTTACCGCGCGGCATTGGAACTTGGTATAAAATCATTGCCGTGTAAAATAATCCCTCCGGAAACGCCTGTGTCAAAACTAAAAGCCTACACAATCAAGGATAACGCCAACTTTGGCGAATGGGATTACGATATGCTGGCAAACGACTGGGACAATGCAAAACTTGACGATTGGGGCATGGATGTGTGGCAGGATGAAAACTCCGACGGCGAGCCTGAAAATACATCGGGAAACACGCCCGAAAACGCATCGAAAGTCTCTCCATTAACAGAGCGTTTTGTTATCCCGCCGTTTTCCGTTCTTGACACCCACAAGGGATATTGGCAAAAGCGAAAAAAGGCATGGCGGGAACTCATCGGGGACATGGGAGAGAGCCGCGATATGACACTAATGAAGTCGCCCGAACTTCGGTACAAGTACATTTACAAGCGAACAGCGGAGCATCGTAAAAGTCTCGGAATCGGATTCGGGGAGTATCTCGAAAAATACGTGTCGGAGGAAGATAAGAAACGTGAAGAGGCAAAAGTACTGTCTCACGGCGTTTCAATACTCGATCCTGTTTTGTCTGAAATCATTTGCAGATGGTTTTGCATCGAAAACGGAAAAGCGTTTGACTGTTTTGCAGGCGATACGGTATTCGGATACGTGTCGGCATATCTCGGACATGAATTTACCGGCATAGAACTGCGGCAGGAACAGGTTGATTTGAACAATGAACGTATCGAGGGACTGCCGGCACGGTATATTTGCGATGACGGGCAAAACGTCGCAAAGCATATTGAAGCGAACAGCCAGGATTTGCTTTTCAGCTGTCCTCCGTATTTTGACCTCGAAAAGTACAGCAAAAACGCCAGGGATGCGAGCAATCAGCGCACATACGCGGATTTTCTTGCTATTCTGAAAAGTGCCTTCACGTCCGCTCTTACATGCCTTAAAAACGACCGTTTTGCCGTTATTGTAGTGGGTGACGTAAGGGATAAAAAGGGGTTTTACTATAATTTTGTCGATGATGTAAAAAGGATATTCATAGAAAACGGCGCAAAGCTGTACACCGAACTCATCCTCGTTGAAGCGGGTGCAAATGCATCGGTAAAAGCTATAACGGGCATGAAAAACCGTAAGGTTGCGAAAATGCACCAAAACGTTCTGGTATTTTACAGGGGCAATCCCCAAAATAT
>JAISFI010000398.1 GCA_031263685.1 Dysgonamonadaceae bacterium
TGCCCGGAAGCTAACCAGAGGTAGATGTCGGCCATTAAAGCTCTTACTGCGTTTTTCGTAACACGTCCTTTGGTGAGAATTTTATCGCTGGGAGTAGCATTCCCCCTGGATATAACAGCATATTGCTCGGCAATCTTCAAATCGGCTATCAAAGTGTTCAAAATTTCTTCTTCGCTACTGAATCCAATATTGAAATTTTCCGTATCATCGGCATAAGGTCTTACCACAAAAGGAACGTCTCCATAGATGCGCACCAGATAGAAATAAGTCAGCGCACGAATGGTATAGGCTTCCGCAAAATGCACTTGCAACCAGCCTTCCGTATAGTTCGGGTCTATCTCCCGGATACCGGGCGCATAGGTTAAGACCGCATTACAATAGTTGATGATTTTGTAAAAAATCTCCCATTTCGCGAAATCGTTGGTAACCTGTATCGTCAGGTTGAAGATGTCTTTGATTCCTGCATGTGTATCCATATTCTGTTCGATACGGATATTATCGGAACGAAACTCGCCGCTGATTAATATACGCTCCATAAACTCATCGGACAGCATGGCGCGATAGCTTGCCAGGACTACCGATTCTACATCGTTTTTTGTTTTCCAGTAGTCTTCAAACACCATCTTATCCAATGGTTTTGTATCCAACCAGTCTTCGCAGGCCGGCATCAAGGTTAATGCCAGTATGCCGATTATATATTTGAAACTCTTTTTCATTATTTTGAATCTTTATTTCTTTGTTGTTAAAAACCCAGTGCCACTCCCAACATAAAGTCTCTCGCACGCGGCGTTGTGGATTCATCTTTACTGATACCCAAACTCGACAGGCCGCCAATACCGACTTCGGGATCTACTCCCCGATAGTTAGTGAAACAGTATAAGTTATTGAAAGTCATGTAAACATTCATCTGTTTCAAAGAAAATTTCCGCAGGAATTGAGACGGAACGGTATAATTGAACGTCAAGTGTTTGAAGCGGAGGTAAGATCCGTCTTCCACAAAACGGTCGCTGGGCAAACTGTTATATCCGTAATCGTACAATGCGCGGGGTATGGGCGTTTGATCGCCTTCCTCTCTCCAGCGCCAGTTTACAGCTACGCTTTGATTATCGGCATTGATCATGCGTTCTGCTCTTCTGCGCGCTTCGTTTACAATTTTATTACCGTAGCGGAAATTGAACATGGCTTTGCAGGAGAATTGTTTCCAACGCAAGGTTAAGCCAAAACCACCATTCATTTTGGGATTGGAATTACCCAGGTAAACGATGTCCAAATCATCGATATTTCCATCATGGTTGATATCTTCATAAATGGCATCGCCTCCCTGGAAAGTATATTCATTCGCGCCTCCCTGGTTATACATCATCGGTAAAGGCTGTCCGTTGCTTTGGAAAATAATATCGCCCTGAGCGTTCCGGGCTACCGGCGCCGTTCCTTTCTGATAGTTTTCCACATTGTACTCATAGACGCCTTTATAGCGGTAACCGTAAATAGAACCGTAAGCATAACCTTCCTGAATCTTTCCCATATAAGCCGCGTCACGTTTATACTCGGCAGGCTTGTTGTAGGTGTTGAGGATCTGTGGATCCAGCGAGATCAGGGTATTGGTAGAATTGGCGGCATTCAAGTAAAAGTCCATACTGAAATTGCCAAACTGAACAAAGCGGTTTCCCTGTAAGTTGAGTTCCCAGCCTATATTGTCCATTACACCGCTGTTTCTCCATGACAAAGTGGTGTAACCTGCAGTGGTCGGAATCGTGAAATCTTTCAGTAAGGCGTCGCCGGTACGGTTACGGTAATAGTTGAAGTCAACTACGTAGGTATCACCCAAGAAAGACAAGTCCATCCCTACGTTCAGCCCGTTTGTTTTCTCCCATTTCAAATTGGACAAGCGGATATTTTCCGGCTGAATCGCGGTAAGTCCGGCATACGAACCCGAAGGCGCATAACGGTTGAAGTGCAGGTAGTCGCTTCCCGGCTCTTTTCCGCTAAGCCCCCAACCGGGGCGGATAGAGAGGACGTCCAACCAACCATTGGAAAAATCCATAAAAGGCTCGTCGGCTATATTCCAACGCAAGGAAACGCCGTAGAAATAACCAAACTTGTTGCCTAGTCCGAAACGTGTCGATCCTTCCCTATTCAACGTGAAACTGGCAACGTATTTGGAATCGTAAGCGTAGTGAATTTGTCCAACCGACGTAAAGACGCGCTGTTGCCCAATATTACTTTCAATCTTATCCAAATACCCTTCGGCAGAAGGATCGGTAATCGAACTGGACGGAAATCCGTAAGCCAGGATTGTTTGAGAGTTGTAATCTTTCAACTCGGCTTTGACAGAGCCTAAAAGAATTAAACTGTTCTTCTCGCGAGAAAAATTAGGTTTCCACTGTAGTTTAGCTTCCCCGCGAATGGCGGTATTTTCCGTGTCATAGTCGTCGCTACGGTTGATGTCTGCGTGATCCCATTTTTCGGAAGATAATTCCTGTGGTAAAAATTTATGGGTTTTTTCGTTCTTCATGTGTAAAGAAACCCAACTGTCGAGGCGCAACATCTGCTCTTCGGGATCGAAGAAGTCATAACGAATACGCAAGGTCGGCTGAATGTCGTACGATTTCAGGTCATTGACGGCCTGCCGCGCCAGGGCGACCGGATTGCGCAAATATTTCTGAGAATCATGCAACGCCAAACTTCCGGCGGGACGCGGCGCATTAAGCTTGATGGTATAATAATCGCCGTTTTCGTCGTAAACGCTCAGGTTCGGCATCTTACGATATGCAAGATCCAGGATGCTTTTGCCATTTATATATTCGTGATCACCTCTTGCGTCCGACCAGTTTTGTTTATTATCCGAATAGGTAAACCTAAACTCTGCGGTAAAAAGGATACGGGAAGAAACCGTATAATTCAAGTCCATACTGGAAGTAAAACGTGTCCATGCCTGTCCGATAACTGTTCCGTCCGAATTTAACAAACCTCCGGTAACGCGGAAACGGGCTTTTTCACCTCCTCCGGAAATAGCCAGGTAATGGTCGTGTGTAAACCCGGTTTGTATCACTTCTTTTCGCCAATCGGTATTGGCGCTGTAATAGCGGCTTTCGGCAAATTGCGATTCGGGCAGGTAGTCCAGTTCGGGCAAACTCTGGTTGTTCTGATGCGGATTGAAAAGGGCTTCTTTTAACATCATCGTGTAATCGTCGCCACTTAACATTTTAATACCCGAAGGCTGCACCATGCGGGTGAGCTTGTAAGTATAATTAATTCGCGTAGGGCCGGCCACTCCTTTTTTCGTGGTAATCAACAACACGCCGCTGGCGCCTTTCGATCCCCATACGGCGGTAGAAGCCGCATCTTTCAGGACGTTGATTTCCATGATGTCTTCGGGATTCACACTCAACAAATCGGCATATTGTTGGTCGCTGGCGGAAGCGAAGTCGAAATTTTCCGTACTGATATCCTCGCGCGGAATACCGTTGATAACAATCAGCGGCTCGGCATTCGCACTGATAGACGAAGTACCGCGAATACGCATGGATGCGCCCTGACCGATATTTCCGGAACCAACAACGTCCAATCCGGCGATCTGTCCCTGCAAGGCGTCGTCAATAGAAGACACCTGCAAGCCTTCAAATGCCTTGGTATTAATACTTTGCGCCGCAAACGTAACTTCTTTCGCCGGAATGTCCATCATGCCGGACGAAACTGTTTTGCGAGAGGTGACAACTACTTCCTGCAAAATATTTTTTTCTGTCATGATTACATTAAAAAAACGCTCTTGCCCGATGTTGAGAATCCGGGCGCCAAAACCGAGATACGTGACTTTCAGGCGATTCTGAGGATTTTTAATTCTCATGGAAAACTCGCCGTTTACATCGGTCATAACGTTCCCAACTACACGGTCGGTTTTATCTATTTCTACGACAATGGCAGAAATCAGTTCTTCTCCGTCGTCCGAGCTGACTTTCCCCCGTATCATATCATTACCGGTTTGCGCTAAGAGGGATTGACAACAGGTAATCATTCCCATTAGAAAAATATAGATTAAATTCTTTTTCATCCTATTCTTTGTTTTATCAATATTTCAAAATACCATCAATCTGATGAATTACGGCAAAAGAAGACGTTGTGATCCGGGTAGGAGCCGCTGGCCCCGAATTAAATTTATAGTCCCTGACCATAATATTATACAACTGGGGATTAGAGGTTACGACAGAAACGGTTGTTCCGTATATGTTATCTCCGGATAGCGTTTTCCCGATTACGGGGGTCACGCTCAATTGTGATCCATTGCCTTCCAATTTCAGTTTGCGGAACTTTTTAGTATCCGGATTCAAGGCTGCCGTTTCGTACTCGTTATTGACCGGCGCACCGGAAATATAGACGGAGTTATCCTGGAAATGATGGCGCAGGAAAGCATAGAGTTTATCTACTTCCTGCCCTTTTTCTTCCGAGTCGTCCATGGCGTCAATGTCTGCCCATGTCTTAATCACACCTGTATTGATGGCGTTCTTGATTGCAGCATTCGTAGGTACATAAACCGTATAGTTGAATGTGTTAAAAAACTTAATGTTTTGATCTACTCCGGGAGCGCTGGGGTCTCTATCGAAGATTGGGCCGCCATATTTTTTCTTGTCGTATTCGTAAACATGAGATTCCCAGCAAAGATTGTAAAACTCTTCAAAATCGGTCATCAACGAGTCATTGAGAACGGAGTAAACCGAACGTGTGGCCGGCTGTACTACGTGCTCCAGGAAGTAAGTATCTCCATTGCCCATCTGATAACGATGGCCGGTGAGACTGCGTACGGTTTCGCCTTTTTCGATGTTTCCTCCGCCTTGCACGGCAATTTGGTCGCCGGGCAGGGAAGCAATCTGTATCACGGATCCGCCTTTGGTTTCATAAAAACGCTTGCCGCTTTCAAGGCTTCCTACAATGATATGGTTGTCCATAATATCGTTCAAGTGGCTTTCGATATTTGAGACGCCGGTTTCCACGCGCATGCTGTCGCCCGTAAGCGCGTTATAAACCGTAGCCCGCGGCGTAGCAGGCGTAGACGAGTTCGGATCGAACCAAAATTTCCAGCGTTCGGCCGTTCCCCGTGCAAGAGAAGACGGGTCGATGTAATTATCAAAAGCATCATCGGTCGGAACTAAGAAAGTGAATTGATTTTCCATGGACAAGAGATAGAGGTC
>JAISFI010000438.1 GCA_031263685.1 Dysgonamonadaceae bacterium
CTTTTCATCTCGGTCAGGTCGGAAAGAATGCCTTCTTTCGAAGCATTTCCTTCGAGCCACATCCAGAATGCGCCCGCTTTGGCATAGTCGGGCGGCACAGCAAAACCGGCTTCCAAATCAACAGGTGGCGTATAGTCAAGTTCGTATAACGCCGTCGGCGTTTGTCCAGTACATCCGGTAAAAAAAATCACAGCGTATAAAGATGTTTTTTTTATCCGTGCAATCATGTTCATTTTCTTTCTCTGTTTCATCATGCCATATTTCAAATTTTCTGCAAAAATACTGTTTTTTTCATTCATGGTAAAAAGAAGGAGGGGATACGTCGAATCAGGTATCCCTCTCCTTCATCAAACCGTTTATGCGGTTTCCTCGTTCATTCGTCTGTAAAATTACCGAAAAACTGGAGTTCGGCAAGCATCCACTGGTAATTATCAATCGTTTCTTCAACCCGAAATCGCAAATAACGAAACGGTTTGGACGTCATAGCAGGATCAATATCAAACTCAAATCCGTCCTGAATAAAAAGCTGGTCTTCGGCTGTTACTTGTCCTGCAATATATTTGGTTCTTCCCGAAGGATAGACCAGCCGATATTCGCCTAATTTTTCCCAGTCGTTCATCCATTCTCCTCTTCCGTTCACTTCGACTCCCACTACCGTTGTCCATTCCGTCCAGTACTGGAGATTGGCGATCTGTCCCGCCGCCAAATCCACCGGTTTCGGACTGTTTGTCCCCCACAGCGAAAAGACACTGGGACAAATTGCCGAACCTATCGGACTTCGGTTTCCCTGCCAAAATTTGAATCGACTGTAAGATGCCGGTTTTTGCATGTCGATAGTGACGTAATACGGCATAAACAGATCTTGCTCAACACCCGTAAAAAAAGAGGTAGTCCAGCCTAACAATTGATAATATGGACCATAACCTACGCCATCCGTGAATCTGTCCCAATAACTGTCCGGAATGGGAATGTTTCCCATATATTTATACAAGTCATTCTCCATTCCATACCCTCGCCAGACAGGTATACCGTTTTCACGTCCGAAAATCTCCACTTCCTTAAGCGGTTTAATTGCCGTATCAAGAGGAAGAGCATAATTATTCCAGCGGTCGCGGACTTCAATTCTGAAATCCCGTTCCGTATCATCGAAACCACGAAATGATGTACTGCCATTTTTGGCATTGGAGTAGTAAATGTCATAAGGCAGCAAAAATCCGGTTGAATCGGCTACATACAGTGTAACAGCCATTTCCTTTTCAAAAGTATTTTCCCAACGGAGGAAGATACCGCCAAACGCCTGTTGCACATTCAGCGTTTGCCGGAGCAATTCGACTGGCGGCGTCATGGGCTCGATGGTTACGGATACAGGCTCCGATTCGTTTTTGCTTTTATCGATGGCATAGAGCATGACCGTATATTGTCCGGTAGTCCCATAACCTTCGAGTAAAATGGAAACCCTGGAAGCCGAAGCGAAAGATTCCCTTTCTTTGCCATCGTCAAGCGAATAGACAGCCTTTACTCCCAGCAGGTCCTTATCGGCAGGCAGAACATAAGTAATTTTAGCGCCGCCGTTCAGATTTTCGACCTGCGGACTTGTTACAGGCGCGGGAGCATCACCATCAATCGGATCGCTCCAGTCCTTCACCTGTTCGCACGACAATGCAAGCATTGCCGTCAAAACTGTCATATAAAAATATATTCTCTTCATAATTATAATATTTTAATTTTCAACTTTCAATTTTCAACTTTCAACTCTCAATTACCATCCCGGATTTTGCACCAGATTCGGATTGTTTGCCAGATTACTGACCTTGATCGGCCATAAATAATCTTTTGCGCTATACTCTAACCGGAATATTTCGCTGATGGAAATATTTCCATCTTCATCAGCCACGACGCCACGTATGGGTTTGCCGTTGAAATAAGCTTCGGCGAGTTTCCACCGTTTCAAATCCCAGAAGCGGCTACCCTCAAAAGCAAGTTCGTTGAGGCGTTCGCGACGGATGATCTCCCTCATACCCGCTTTTGTCAAAGGTTTGTCCGGGTCAAGTGCATGATCGCGCCAGCTCTCCACCACGCCGCGTAATCCGGTACGCTGTCTTACCATATCAATGTACATATAAACTTCGGCGTTTGGCCCGTTGACTTCATTCAGGGCTTCGGCATACATCAAATACAGATCTGCCAGGCGAATGATGGGAAAGGCATATCTTTCCTGCGTAAAAGTGGTGCTGTTGGGAGTCGCTGAGGATCTGAAATTAAGTAATTTTTTGCATGTATATCCTGTAATGGATTCTCTTTGGAAATTGCCCTGATGACTGCCTGGTATCGTAAAATAATCTGCTGTTACCCACAGATTGTTGTCCGCTGTTCTGCCATTGCCAAACAATGTTCCGCCTTTAAATATAATAGAGCCATAGAAGCGGGCTTCGCGATTAAAATAAAGCCTGAATGTACGGTAGCCCGGCTGAATATAAAATTTATCCTCCTCTGTGGCTGCTGTTATCTCCAGCGGATCAATGTTCACCCACTCTTTGTCTTCATCGACGGGCACGCCGTTATTTGTATAAAACTGTTCAACCATTCTTTGTGTGGGTGCATAATTCGAGTTTATTCCTCCGCCCCCCTGCAGTACATCGAATTTAGGTTGACACCCTCTCTGCAAAGCGTCTGTGTTTGACCTTGAATCACCCCAGATGATTTCGTCGTTCCACCGTTCGGTAGCGGCTCCCCTTACCTGCATCGCCAGAATCGTTTTTTCATTCAGGGACGACGCCAGCGTTGAATTGGTTACACGGAAATCATACAGCCGGTGTCTTGCCGCATCCGCCATGTCTATCGCTTCTTTTAACGCCTGTGTCGCCTTTTGCCATCTTTCGGCGCTGTAGCTTTGCGGGAAAAGAGGAATGCCGCGTCTGTCGGTTACATTGAGATAGTCGGAATCAATGCCATTTTCCTCCGTTCCGTTAAACAAAGGGCTTGCCGCCAAAATCAAAGCCTGCGCTTTCACGGCAAGAGCGATTGCCTTGGTTGGTCTTCCCATATCGTTTACTACATCTTCTATGCTCAAAGGCAATCTTATTACAGCCGAATCAATCAGTGAGGCGATGTAATCGACAACTTCGTCCACCGGCTCTCTATACGGACGCACTTCGTTTTGTACGGCGCCAATCTCAACATTTTCTTTCATCAGCGGTATGGGACCATACATGCGAAACAGCCAGAAATGATAATATGCTTTCAAAAACAGGGCCTCGCCTGTCCAGCGAATGCGTTCGTCCTCCGTAAGGTCAAAGGGAAGATGAATGTTTTCAAGAAAGATGTTACAGTCTCTCAGCGCAGTGAACAACGGTTTACCGCCATTTTCGCCTTCTCTGGCTGTCCAGTAATTTGCTAAAGGAGCGTTTGTTCCCTGACCGCCCTGAGGAATATTCCAAAGCGTACGGCTCAATCCATCTCCATCGATGCTAAACCATATTTCGTCGCCACCCATTAAGGCCGGATTCGAACCGGGGTTCGCAAATTCGGGAAGAAAGGAAAAAAGTCCATAAAGAAAACCTTCCGCCTGATAACGGGATTTGAAAGCATGGTCAACCGTTGTTATATTGTCGGGTACTACGTCCAGATAATCTGCACAGGAAACCGTCAATATTGTAAATGCAATAAATATGCAGATATACTGTTTAAATGTCCGAACTGAATTTTTCATGTTCTTAATACTATTTTTCATATTCGTTATTATTAACCGGTTCATTAAATTCCAAAGTTTATACCTATATTAAACACTCTTTGCAGCGGATATCCAAGCCCGTTGCCGCCCATTTCCACATCCCAGAGTTTGAATTTGCTGAACAGCAGTAAATTTGTTCCGCTCAGATAGAAACGGCACTCCGGGATACTTAGACGTTCAAGCCACTTTTTCGGCAGTGAATAGCCTATTTCGGCGCTTTTCAGACGCAGGAAAGAACTGTTGTACATGAACCAGGTATTGCGCTGGTTATTGTTGCCGACAGGAGAACTCGACAGACGGGGCCATCCGGCATAAGGATCCGGCGACAGTTCCGACCAGTAATCGTCGGCTATGAACTTTGCCAGTCCTGTCTCGTGAATTTGTGTTTCGTATTGAGGAACTCTGCTGTAGAATGGCGACATGGCGGAATAATCCAGCCAGAAAGACGAACGCCCCGAGCCTTGAAAGAAAACCGAGACATCGAAATTTCTGTAACCGGCCGACACTCCGAATCCGTAATTGATCTCGGGAGTGGTGGGATAACCGATCGGAACCAGATCCCGTTCGTTGATAACGCCGTCTCCGTCAATATCCTTGTATTTGATATCACCGGCCATATATCTGCCGAAATCCTGACGCGGCGAATCAAGTATCTCTTCTTCGTCAATGAACAGGCGTTCGGCTACATATCCCCACTGCTGCGACACGGCATGACCGTTCCTCGACCGCCAGGGCGTTCCCAGCAATTCGTAGTCGGGTTCCTCGTAATATTCGTAGGTTGAACGGGC
>JAISFI010000265.1 GCA_031263685.1 Dysgonamonadaceae bacterium
AAAAAAAATTATCTATTAGGATTTTTACTGCTCATGTTCATAGCAGTACAAAGCTGGGCACAAAGCGACATTACCAGCCTCGTTTTGGTCAATGCGAACTTTGATGAACAATGGAATTACAAGACGGACGACGCCGCGGAAGACCTCAAATCTGCCAACGGCGGCGCAAACATCAAAGAGGTTTACGGCTGGAAAATCAATGGTTACGGCGATAACTCGGCGGCAGCTTCTTACCAGTACGGTTATACCGGAACGTTAAATCTGTCGGGCGATTATGGTACGATACCTGCAACCGGATACAATGGTTCCACCGGAGGTGCGCTCGGCGTTTCTTCCGCATGGAGTGCCAGCAACACTTATGCACAAAACGTTATTTTGCTGGCGGGTAGCTATTTTATTGAATATATCGCTTATAATTCAGGCCCGGCCGAAGCCGATATCTGTCAAGTAGGGTGGACTCCCGATGAAGGGGATGCAATTTTATCTCCCAAAACCACATTTACTATGGGTGATTGGGAGCTTGAAACCATTCCTTTCACACTGTCGACAAACACGCAGGGCAAGATA
Source organism: Dysgonamonadaceae bacterium (assembly GCA_031263685.1). Classification (GTDB taxonomy): domain Bacteria; phylum Bacteroidota; class Bacteroidia; order Bacteroidales; family Azobacteroidaceae; genus JAISFI01. The sequence goes on from JAISFI010000265.1 coordinate 568, forward strand.
CAAATAGGCGTCAAATCACCGGATGGTGTAGGTTCCGGCTCTGTTGGAAGAATTTTCTTCGACTATATCAAACTGGTATGCGAAAGCATCGATAAAACCGAATTACCGACACTTATCGCAGAAGCCAATACACTTTACGAAGAGGGAAACACACAGGAATTGAAAGATGCGATTGATGCTATCAATGCCGTAATTGATCGACCAAACACAGACGAGACGCTGATCAATGCCGCGGTAACGCTGGCCGATGCAATATTGAAGTACAAAACTTCCGACGCTCGGGAAAAATTCCTTGCACAAGCAAAAGAAGAATTGGAAGAATTACTTATTCTGGCAGAAGAATCATTAGCTGGCAACTATCCTACATCCGTGGTGAATGCCTTAGGAGAGATTTATACGGAAATTGACGAAATTTTCGACGAACTCACCGCCGACAATATCCAGAGCTATATCGACCGCCTGCGCATCGCTATCGACAATTTACTGGCTTCGACGCGGGGCTTGAAAATCCATTATGATTTCAATAATGTAACGGATAACACGGTTCCCAATGTCTCCGAAGCGGGAAAATACGAAGGAACTTTGTACAACGAAGCATCCATCATTCCAATGGGCACATACAATGTCTTGAGTCTGGGCGATGGAACAGGATATCTGGATATGGGAGAAAAAGCCGGTAACATCATTTCTTCCACGGACGATTACACGGTTTCCGCTTATTATCGTGTAGATAAAAACGGCTCGCTAAGCGGTAACGGTCATATCTTGTGGGCGTTCTCCGTTTTGGAAATCAACAGTGGAACGGCGGGTCCGTATGTTGCCTACCTCTTGAACAGGCAACGTGTTACGTTCACTGCCGCCGGTTGGAATAATGAAACAAGTATTATGGTCGACGCGGAAGCCGATAAAGCCGCGTGGCAACATGCCGTCTACCGTCAAACGGGAAATACGGGCGAATTGTATATTAATGGACTTTTAGTCAGCTCGAACCCAGAAGTTCCGCTTGCCAGCAGCACATTTACCACGCCTACGCCTTACAACTGGATAGGACGCCCTCCGTTCAGCGGCGACAGTTATCTGAAAAATACCCTGGTGTATGATTTCCGTTTCTACAATCAGGCCGTTGATGTCAATCAAATTACCGAGTGGGCTGGGCTGACAGCAAGTTTGGACCTCGCATACAATGAAGGTACGAAAGGCGATTTCACAGAGTTGACTACCCTTGTCAACGAATACATCGCCATATTGACTGCTGCAAAAGAAGATCCGGGTACAGGTGTGGGACAATATCCCGATGTTGCCATCTCGGAATTGGAAGAAGCTATTGCTCCTGCCCAGCAACTTATAGATGCAGACGTAGCTTCACAGTTTGTAATCAACGAACAGATTACCGAATTGAAAACGGCTTACGATAAGTTCCTTGCTTCCGCAGGTTCTGCCATGGTTTATCCGGAAGAGTTGGGAGCGGAATATTGGTTTAACCCGGGACAGTACTACATCGAAGTTGGCAACTACTACCTGACGGTGCCCGAAAATGGCGTGAAGGATACTAAACTGCAATTGCGTCCCTATATCAACAATGCGGCAAAAATCAATAACAATCAGGTATGGAACATCCAATACAATGCGCCGTATTCTGATCCGTTTGCCGAACTGGCGCTCTATTCCTTTGTTTCCGACACGGTAGCCTATGAAGTAGAATACGATAGTAGCACCGCTACCTGGATCTCGGACGGTACCTGGCACATGGACGAACAAGGCCGGATGAAAAAAGGAAGTACGGCAGTCGCACAATCGGAAGATGACGCCAACTATACCTGGCGCGAACACCGCATTTACTACAACGGCGAAGCTTACAGCATCGTGAACGATCATGACAACGCGGCTATCGTGTTTGTCAATGAAACGGAAAACGAAACAGCGCAGGCGAAGGCAGACTATAAGAAGTTCAACTTCCGCTTCCGCTCAATCGACGAAGTAGTAGACGATCCGAAAAATCAGAACGACATTCAAACGCCGTATGCCAATCCGGATAAAGCCCTGATACGCGGCACGCAAGGCGGAATCATTATCTCCGGCGCCGATGCAGGAAGCCCCGTATATGTCTACGACATCTCCGGCCGTCTGATACAAACCGTAAAAGCCGGCAGCAATGAAACCCACATAGCCGCCGCTCCCGGACTGTATGTTGCAAAAGTAGCAGGACAACGTCCGGTAGCTAACAAAGTAATTGTCAGATAAAAGCGATTATCGACAACAATTCGCAGGATTGAATATGAATAACCCCCAGTGAAGCGAAGCGACTGGGGGTTACAGTACAGCGACAGAAGATTATTACACCGCACCGCCCTCGTTTTTTTGTCTGAACTGTGATTGAAATGATTTGATTGAATACTGTGATTACCGTCAAGAATAAAAGAAGAAAACAGAACAAATAAGAATCATAGCCTTCATTGAATCAATAAAATCACAGTTCAAACAAAAAAATACTCTCCACGTAAGAGCGCACACCTCTACGTCATTGCGAAGACGAAGCCTGAAGCAATCCATAAAAATACTCTCCACTTAGTCTGACGACTATGGTCTGACAACTACGTTAATTGAATGAGTAAAATAATTTAACAATAAAAGCAATTTGACAGTAAAAGCAACTTAGTAAAAACAATTAAAATGATGAACAACATGAAAAAGCAATTTCTTTTAATGATGGTGTTGGGATTTATCAGCCTCAACCAAGCAGTATTCGGGCGTTCAGCTTTGCCGGAAAGTCCCGCTTCCGACCCGAAATCGTTTGTGAATCCGGTAACGGAGATAACAAACACAACGGCAACTTATTTCATTTATAATGAAACTACGGCGCAATACTTGACACAAGGGAGCGATTATGGAACACGCGCGGCGTTGACGGCAACGAGTCCCAAATCGTTTAACGTGGAAAAAGAGGATGTTTATTATTTCCTCAAAATCAACAACAATCAGGCAAATTCTGCCGGCAATATTTATGGACTCACGACCGACGATGGAGAACAAATATGGTCGGACGGACAATCGAACGCCCAAACCAATGGATACAATCGCTGGACGTTCACAGCAGGAAGTACAAACGATAAATTCAAAATCGTATCGTATTACTGGACAACAATGGCAGATGAACCTGTAACGGATAAATTTATGGCGCCGGAAAACACAACCGGATCCATTAAAGTCTATTATCTTGCCACGACAGATGGCAGTGAAGAATGGACGCTCCATCCGGCTGATATTATCGTACTCTACGGCTGGCTGAAAGAAGCCGATGCAGCGCTTACTGCTGATGCGGAAAATACTGCACTCGAAACCGTTTACGAAGCCGGAATTACCGCATTCAACAGCAAAGATCCGGCACAAATCCGGGCAGCCATCCAGCCTTTACGGGCAACGCTGGGACGTTATATCCTGAATGCCGGTTTTGACGACGCTACTATTAACGAATGGTATTTCAGCGGCAGCAGCAATCGCAGTGATGTAGGATTAGGTTCCGGCGCAGCCGAAATCTACAAGAAAATACGCAATCTTTACCAAATCATTCCCGACTTTCCTGCCGGCAATTATAAATTATCGGCGCAAGCCTTTTACCGGAATGAAGGCGGAGACCAGGTTTTCCTTTATGCCGGTGCAAACGAAGTACAATTGCCGCTGAGAACCGGTACGGAAAACAGCATGGCGCAGGGAGCTGCCAGTTTTGAAGCAGGTATCTATCCGGTGGAACTGGAGTTTTCTTTTCCAGGAGGTGATTTGGTGATCGGTATCAATGCCAAAGCAGCGAATACCTGGGCTATGTTCGACAAGTTTCAACTGGAACAGGTCTCACATTCATTACTCGTATCCGAATCTCAATTAATCTTTTTTGAAGACGAACTCGAAAAAACATTCACCGTTACAGGTGCTGGATTAAGCGAGAATGTGACTATCTCCTTTCAAAACAATACCGGTACCGTATCATTGGATAAACAAACAATCACACCGGGAGAAGCTGCAGGTGGAGTAACCGTAACTGCTACGTTCGATCCGTCAACAACAGGAACGGCACAAGACGTTCTGCTAATAACGTCCGATGAATTCACAAGAGAAATAACGATCTTCACCTCCAAAGATTCGGACTGCGAACTGCTCGATGCAGAGAAAAACCTCATCCCGGATCCTTTCTTCAAAAATGCTACCCAACCGGGTTGGGGAAATCATACACGAACAACTGAAGATGCCTATTGCGGCGCCACCAGCGGGAAAGTTTGGGGGAAACAGGCCGGCTCTATCACTTATCCAATTGCCTGGGAACCCAATACCACCTACATTCTCCGGGCGTATGTCAATACGGATAATACCGGTTATGTCTTCGGATTGGGAAATGCCTACGTTGAAGGTCTGCAAGACAATGATTATTGCCAAATTCCCAATACCGAAGGTACATGGCAGTTATACGAAAAAACATTTACCACAGGAGCTGACGCAGGGAAGCCTAACACTAACGATAACGTGATCTGGCTGAATAATTACGCCGCCAACACAGACGGAACAGTCTATATTGATAACTGGGAATTATACAAAGCAAGCGATATTACCTCCAAACTGATATTGGAGATCGCCATTTCCACCGCAGAAACCCTGCTGGAAACCATTGACGAAGACACGCAAGTAGGATCGGAATTAGGAAAATACACCCAGGAAACTTATGATGCCCTGACCACCGCCCTGACCACCGCTAAGGAAACAAATGCCAACGAAGCGGCTACTCAAGACGAAGTCAACGCCGCTGCATCGACCCTGAACAGTGCCGTCGACGCCTTCAAAGCTTCTTATCAACAACAAACAAACGCATTAGCCAGCGGCGATTACTATATCAAAGTGAACGGTTACTATGTAGCCGATGGCGCTTCGGCTGTTCAAAACGAAGCTCCGCTGATGCAAGCCGAACAAAATGTAGCAGCGAAAGACCAAATATTCACAGTAACGCACATAACTCCTAACGACAATACCGTTGAGCGTTATGCCATTCTCAGCACATTGACTGCTAACCGGAATATCAATGAAGGCGCTACCTTCAAAAATTCCTGGGGCAGTGGTGACGACACCTGGCGAACCATGAATATATACTACAACGGTACGGCTTATGCCATTCAATCGGCCGGATCGGGCGCTTCCAACGGATACTGGAAATTCGACGAAACGCCGAAAATTGCCACCACCGGACGTCAAACGCAGGATGTGGCTGTCGATTTTATTTTTGAACTGATCAGCGTACACGATGTACTGTCGGGACAGGTAGAAGCCACTCGTCCGCGCTACACCGCAGCCGTTGTCGGAAATCAGAACGGAGAATATACACAGGCAGTATATGATGCTTTTGAAGCCGCTATCAGAGCTGCCGATGCCGTGCTTGCCGATGCCGGAAGTGCTACCGCCCAACAACTGGTCGATTTTGTCGCAGCCGCCAAACTGTTTATCCCCAATAACTCTACCGATATAAACGTTACTGCCGAAGATAAACCGGTCATTATCGCTGCGAACAACACGATTACTGTAAGTGTTACTGCGCCGACAAACGTTGCCGTTTATTCCGCAGCAGGCCAGTTAATCAGTCAAACAACCGTTCAGGGAGAACAGTCGATAAGCGTCAGCCCCGGCATTTATCTGGTAAAAATCGCTCATACAGCGACGAAGCTTGTTGTTCGGTAACAGATTGTATAAAAGTAGGAAGATGTCTCAAAAGCACATTTCATCGTCATTGCGAGGTCGAAGACCGAAGCAATCCAGTTTAACAATGACTTATGGATTGCTTCGCTTCGCTCGCAATGACGAAATGGGCTTTTTGACACAGCCTCGAATCCGGAACGGATTACATCTCGGTAACCGGAATCCGGAACGGACTATCTCTTGGTAGCCGGAATCCGGAACGGATTACCTCTTGGTAGCCGGATGTGGAACGTCCGGTTATATGTTCGACGTCGAAGCGGAGCGGCGAAGCCCCGAAATATTCTTTTATACGTCGCATGAATCAAATCGAATCCGGTCACCGGATAAAATATTTCGGGGCTTCGCCGCTTTGCTTTAACGTCGCACATATACCCGACGCTAAAACGTTCGGGCTACCGAGATTGCATCCGTTCCGGATGCCGCTGCGACAAAGCCGTTTTCAGTTCTCCGCTCGGCGTAGCTGAAGCAAAAACAAATTAGAAATTTAAATTAATTAGCATCATGAAAAGTTATTTATCAGGATTTTTAGCGCTGATTTTAATTGCAGCACAAAGCAAAGTGCAAGCAGACGACGGTTTGCTTGTTCAATACACTTTCGACAACACAACGGGTGTCTCCGTTCCGGATGCTTCCGGTTCCGGTTATGACGCCACGTTAGTCAACGAAGCGTCTGTCGTTACGATGGGCAAGTACAAAGTATTGGATTTGGGAAACGGTACCGGATACCTGGATATGGGCGCCGCGATAGGCGGAGTTGTCCCCACGCTGGGCGATTACACGGTTTCCGTTTATTATCGCGTGGATAAAAACGCCCCGCTGAGCGGCGACGGTTATTTCCTGTGGGCATTTTCGGTATTGGCAAACAACGTTGAAACGGAAGGCCCCTACATCGCTTACCGCTTGAATAAACAACGATTTGCCCTTTCTACTGGAGGCTGGAGCAACGAAAACGCTGTCAGCCTCGAAACAGTGGCCGACAAAGGCGCATGGCAGCATGTGCTTTATCGCCAGACGGGAGAGCGCGGTCAACTGTATCTCGACGGACAGTTAGTGGCCGATCCCGACACTGTATCTATTCCGCAACCGCTGGATGTTATATCCTCTTCTACTATGGCCTGCAACTGGTTGGGACGTGCACCCTTCTCCAACGACAACTATCTGCAGAACACGCTGATCTACGATTTCCGCCTCTACAACCGTTCCGTGACGGACGACGAGATTACCGGCCTGAGTTCCGAAATCAACGACCTGAACTCAGAATATGGAAGCGACTACCTGACTCAAATAGGCGCACTGTTAGATCAGGCAGAAGAATTAATTCGGGAGCATAATTCCAATCTCTATCCACAATCGGCCGAACAAGTCCTGGAAGCCGTTTTTGGTCCAATCGTGGAGGCCTACGAGCAGGGAACGATTACGGCTTTGGATGCGCCCGATTTTGTGGAGCAATTGCAATTGGCGATCAACAATTATTTGGCTTCGGCACTGGGTTTGAAAATCCATTATGATTTCGAAAATGTAACGGATCAAACGGTTCCCGATGTTTCCAACTCCGGATATGACGGAACGTTATACAACGAAGCGTCCGTCATTCCAATGGGCAAATACAGTGTCTTGAGCCTGGGCAATGGAACAGGATATGTAGATATGGGAAAAAGCGCCGGTAATATCATTTCGTCCATGAACAACTTCACGATTTCCGCTTATTATCGCCTGGATAAAAGCGCCTCGCTGAGCGGCAACGGCTACTTCCTGTGGGCATTTTCGGTATTGGCAAGCAATGGCGCGTCGGAAGGCCCATACCTCGCTTACCGCCTCAATAAACAGCGGTTTGCCCTTTCTACCGGAGGTTGGGGCAGCGAAAACGCGATCGATCTCGACACAGAGGCCGAAAAAGGCGCTTGGCACCACGTAGTTTACCGTCAGGATGGAACGGCGGGTGAATTGTATATTGATGGAGAAATAGTTGGTATCAGTACAACAGATATACCCATTCCAAGCGGCGCGTTTACCACACCTCCAGCCTACAACTGGATAGGCCGCGCTCCGTTCAGCGGCGACAATTATTTGAAGAACACGCTGGTGTACGACTTCCGCCTCTACAACCAGGCTGTTGATGTCGAAGAAATCACAGCATGGGCAGCGCTGACGGGCGATTTGGACGCAGAATACGATTATGGTACAAAAGGCGATTTCACGCAGTTGACAGCCCTTATCGAAGAATACGCTGCCATAGCAGACGCAGCGCTGGTCAGTCCGGGCGAAGGTGTAGGACAATATCCGCAGGACGCCACCCTTGTCTTGAAAGACTCTATCAGCAGCGCACAGAACCTTGTTGACGCGGACGTCGCCTCACAGTTTCTCATCAACGAACAGATTGACGTATTGAAAATCGCTTACGAGGCATTTCTTGCCACCGCAGGTTCTGCAATGGTTTATCCGGAAGAGCTGGGAGCGGAATATCATTTCGAATCGGGACTGTATTACATCGAAGTGGGTAACTACTACCTGACGGTGCCCGAAAGTGGCGTGAACAATACCTATCTGCAATTGCGTCCCTATATCGGCAATGAGGACAAAATCAATAACAATCAGGTATGGAACATCCGGTACAACGCGATGTTCTCCGACCCGCTTTCCGAACTGGCGCTCTATTCCATTGTTTCCGATGTGGCAGCCTATGACGTAGAATACGACAGCAGCACCGCTACCTGGATCTCGGACGGCGCCTGGCACCTGGACGAACTGGGACGGATGAAAACCGGAGGTACGGCTGTCGCACAATCGCTGGACGGAGACAACTATACCTGGCGCGAACACCGCATCTACTACAACGGCAAAGCTTACAGCATCGTGAACGATCATGACAACGCGGCTATCGTCTTTGCCAATGAAACGGAAAACGAAACACCGCAGGCGAAGGCAGGCTATAAGAAGTTCAACTTCCGCTTCCGCTCAATTGACGAAGTAGTGGACGATCCGAAAAATCAGAACGACATTCAAACGCCGTATGCCAATACGGATAAAGCCCTGATACACGGCACGCAAGGCGGAATCATTATCTCCGGCGCCGATGCAGGAAGCCCCGTATATGTCTATGACATTTCCAGCCGCCTGATACAAACCGTAAAAGCCGGCAGCAACGAAACCCGCATAGCCGCTACCTCCGGACTGTATATTGTAAGAATTGCAGGACAACATCCGGTTGCCAACAAAGTAATTGTCCGATAAAAGCGATTATCGACAACAATCCGCAGGATTGAATATGAATAACCCCCAGTGAAGCGAAGTGACTGGGGGTTACTCTGTAACACAGAGTGAGCCTCGTCCCTTTGACAGAGGGAGCCCCGTCCCTTCGACAGAGGGAGCCCCGACGCTTCGATAGAGAGAGCCCTCGCTCGGCATAATGAAAAGAAAAACAATTAACTTATGAAACTTCGATTTTTATACCGGCTCTGCGTTTTATTGCTTCTCACCGGCATGCAAGCGGTTCATTCACAGGAAACCGCGGTGCGGATAAATCCCTTCGAAAGTCGCCAGACCATTGAAGGTTGGGGCGTATCGTTATGCTGGTGGGCGAACATGTGCGGCAAATGGGAAGAAAGCAAAATAGACGAATTAATCGACTGGATGACATCGCCCGACAAACTGAACTGGAATCTTTTTCGCTACAACATAGGCGGTGGCGACGACCCTTCCCATGCAGACGGACACATGGTAACCGGCAAAGGAAAACGCGCCGAAATGGAAGGTTTTCTGCCCTCCGAAACTTCGGAATACGATTGGAATGCCGATGCCGCCCAACGAAAAATTCTCTTGAAAATCAGGGAAAAACGTTCCGATGCTGCCTTTGAAGCGTTTTCCAACTCGCCGCCCTACTGGATGACTTACAGCGGCTGTTCGGCCGGTGCAGTAAATGCCGGCAGCGATAATTTGAAACCGGCATATTACGACGCTTTTTGTGATTATCTGATTGAAGTCTGCAAACACTACAAAGAGGTATACGGTCTTGAATTTAAAACGCTGGAACCTTTCAACGAAGCTACGACTTCTTATTGGGGCGCCAATGGCGAACAGGAAGGCTGTCATTTCAACGCCTCGTCGCAAGTCGCTTTACTGCGAAAACTCTATCCGAAATTACAGGCTTCCGGACTGAATACCGTCCTTGCCGCTTCGGACGAAACCAGCGTCGGCGCTTCGCGCGATGTATTGAGAACGTACAAAACCGCGGGGGATATTCTCCCGATGCTCGGGCAGTGGAATACCCATACTTACAGTGGAAACAGCAAACAGCGGGGCGATTTACGCAATCTCGTGCTGGAAACAGGACTTCCCTTCTGGATGTCCGAAAGCGGTGCGGGAGGTAACGGCCTCAGCGGGAATCTGGCGATGGCGCAACGCATGTTCGACGACCTCAATATCATGCATCCGCAGGCATGGATTGACTGGCAATTTGTGGAAGAAGGAAATGACCAGTGGTGCATGGTGCGGGGAAATTTCGCCAACCAGACCCGCCAGATTGTCAAGAATTTTTATGTACGAATGCAGGTAACCCGTTTCATCAAACAGGGTTATACCCTGCTCGACAGTCCCGATTCAAGGCTGCTGCTCGCGCTGAATCCCGAAAAGACAGCGCTGGTCATCGTGGCGCTCAACAGTTCGGATGCCGCTATCCGTTTCAAAACCGATCTTTCCCTGTTTGAAACAACCGGTTCGTCGGCAATCTGTTATAAGACAGATGCTTCGTTCAATTGCAGTCAGACGACCGATATTGCAGTATCGTCCGAAAAAGCGATGAACATTACACTGGCTTCAAAAACAATCCTTACCTGTATCGTTCCGGTTACGGTCGGTGAACCGATCAGCAAAATAAATCCTGCCCAATCCTATCTGTTAATGCCGCGTATCGCCTCTACGGTGGCGCGCGCCCAAATCAACAACGGAACGGGTACTGGAGTAAGTTTGTCCGACTGCGATATCACGGATGTTTTGCAGCAATGGAGGCTTTTACCCGTCAACGAAGAGGAATATTGCCTTTATACGAAGCTGGATGGAAATTATTATGCCATGACAGATAACAGTGTATATTCCCTTGCGCTCAACCCGTTAAATAAACTCGACGCTAAACAGCGGTTTCATATCCGGGATGCGGAAGACGGTAATTTGTCTATCATCTCGTATGCTTCCAATAAATCGCTCGACTTGGATAATGAAAATACGGCGGCAGGAACACGAATCGGCCTGTGGGACTACGGAACCGACCGGCTTAATTCGCACCGTCAATGGCGACTGCTGAGCGTTCCTTTCTCAACGCCGGATATTGGACTCGGCATCAGAGAGATTGGCGCCGAAAATGCAGAAAGCCTGATACAGGCTACATTTATTACCGGACGAAATACGTTGAAGATACATTCCGTTTCGCCGACTGCAAACCTGGAAATTTTTAACACGCAGGCAACTAAAGTCGTCCATGCACAAGGGAGTTCTTCCTATTCTTACACACTGCCTTCGGGAGTTTATTTCGTGCGTATCGCCTCCGGTGCAAAATCAAGAAACTACAAAGTATTAATAAACGAATAGTATTATGCTTACTCAAAATTGGCGTATCGTCATTGCGAGAGCAATAGCCCGAAGCAATCCAGGAAAATATATGGATTGCTTCGCTTTGCTCGCAATGACGTCAAAATAGAATTAACTTTATAATAGTCAAGAACTAAAAGTCACAAATTAATTACAATAAAACATCATGAAACATCACCTGTTTTTTTTCGTTTCTTTACTTTTCAGTATGCTTTTACCGGTACAGGCGCAAAGCGATGACAGCCGGAATTTTCATCAATGGGCTTCGACGCCGCCGATGGGATGGAACAGTTGGGATTGCTATGGCGCCGATGTTACGGAACAGCAAGTAAAAGCCAATGCCGACTACATGGCGCAACACCTGAAAGAATATGGTTGGGAATACGTTGTTGTAGATATCCGCTGGTTTGTAGAAAATCAAACGACCGGCACGTCATACAACCAAACCAACCCGGTATATGTACTGGATGAATATGGACGCTATTTACCGGCAACCAACCGCTTCCCTTCGGCTGCCGGCAACCAGGGATTTAAACCCCTGGCCGACTATATTCACGATAAAGGCCTGAAATTTGGCATCCATATCATGCGGGGAATACCTAAAAAAGCGGTACAGGAAAAATTACCGGTCAAAGGAACCAATATTACCGCCGACAAAATCTACTCTACTAACCTGCAATGCACTTGGCTAAAAGATAATTACACCATTCTTGCCGACCAGCCGGGCGCACAGGAGTACTACAATTCCATTTTTGAACTGTACGCTTCGTGGGGCGTGGATTTTATCAAAATCGACGATCTTTCCCGCCCGTATCATCAGGGAGAAATAGAATTAATACGCAATGCAATCGATAATACGGGACGGCCGATTGTACTGAGCATGTCGCCCGGTGAAACGCCAACGGATAAAGCCGAACATGCAAAAAATCATGCCAACATGTGGCGCATGGTCGACGACTTCTGGGACAATTGGGGGCAATTGACCTACGAGTTCGACGTTTGCAACAAATGGGCTCCCTTTATTTCGCCCGGAGCATGGCCCGATGCCGATATGCTCCCGCTTGGACACATCGACCTGAAAGGAAGCAACAGCCGGAATACGAAGTTTACTCCAGACGAACAGTACACCTTGATGTCGTTGTTTACCATATTCAAATCTCCCCTGTTTTTTGGAGGAAACCTGCCGGATAACGACGATTTTACCAATTCCCTGTTGACAAACGAAGAAGTATTGTATATGCACAAAAACGCAATCAATAATACGCAATGGTATAATAACGGCGAAACAATCGCCTGGACAGCCGACGATCCTCATAGCAGCGACAAGTTTCTTGCCCTGTTCTTCCCCGAAGACAACGGACGCATCAGCCTTCATCGCTCCCTGTATCGAAGCGGACAAATAAGCCGATTGACCGACAACTATGGCGTGAATATTGAACTTGATTTACAAGCCCAAACAAACGAACTGTTTTTAGTAGTAACCGACGGAGGCGATAATTTCAACAGCGACCATGCCGACTGGATCGACCCGGTGGTTTATAACGAGAAAGGCGATACCCTCCATTTGGTTAATTTGGAGTGGGAAAGCGCAACCACAGGATGGGGAAATGTCCACAAAAATCAAAGCGTTTCAGGAAGCAGTCTTAAAATTAAGGACAAAACATTTACTACCGGTATCGGAACACATGCTTATTCCGTTATTCATTATGTTATTCCCGAAGGATATACCGGCTTCAAAACATTTGCTGGTTTGGACGCAGGCGGCACCGACCAGGCTGATGGCGCTACGGTCGAGTTTTTGATTTTCGACGCCGATCCTACTTTACGCGAAGTAAGACCCGGACAGGCTGTCGCCAACTCGCAAAGAATAAGCCGGACACTTCGACGCGAAGGCGTTTACCTGGAGGCAGACATCACCGGCGCACAAAAACTGTACCTGGTTGTAACCGATGCCGGCGACAATTTCAACTATGACCACGCCGACTGGATCAATCCCGTCATAACAAAGCCCGACGGCACAGAAACCAAACTCACATCCCTGAATTGGGTAAAAGCAAGCAGTGGCTTTGGAAGCGTTCAAAAAAACAAAAGCCTGGACAGTAATCCGCTAACGGTCAATGGAATCGTTTACGACAACGGATTAGGTACAAACTCCTACTCATATATCGAATACGATTTACCCGAAGGCTATACGCGTTTTACTTCCTTTTGCGGCTTCGACGACGACGTGTTGAACGCTCCCAACGGCGTAAGCATCGAATTTATGGTATTTACCAGCGATCCACGCACCAATAACGAAACAAAAACAATCCCCGTAGACCTAGCTTCGCTGGGATTTGGCGAACAGGTAAAAGTAAGAGATATGTGGGCTAAAAAGGATTTAGGCGTTTTTTCGGAAAATAACTTTGCCCCCGAAATTCATTATCATGGCGCCGGCCTGTACCGCTTATCGCCCGAAACTGCATCCCAGGGTAAACATGAACCGCAAATAGTTTCACCGGTGCAGGTCTATCCCAATCCGGTACAGGATTATCTGACGGTCAACATCTCGAAAAACAGCCTGAAAAACGCCTCCTTCAACATCTATTCCTTAGATGGATGCAAGCTTAAATCAGCGCCTTGCCCCACAAGCAATACCAGCATAGATACTGCCGATTTAGCGAAAGGCTTTTATATCGGTATCGTAAACACCGATAACACAACATACATTGTTAAATTTTCAAAATTATGAAGAAGATCTTATTTCTCGCTTTGTTCCTGTTGCTGATGACAGAAAATCTGACTGCTCAGAACAGATTATATCCCCAAACATTTCCCCTGGGCGATGTGAAATTATTGGAAGGCCCGTTCAAACATGCCTGTGATTTGAATATCCGGACATTACTCCAATACGACGTCGATCGTTTGCTGGCTCCTTACCTGAAAGAAGCCGGATTAAGTCCCCAAGGAGAAAGTTACTCGAACTGGATCGACCTGGACGGACACATTGGCGGGCATTACCTCTCCGCGCTGGCCATACACTACGCCGCAACCGGCAACGAAGACTGTAAAACGCGCATGGAATACATGATTTTGGAATTAAAACGATGCCAGCAGGTGCATGGAAACGGTTATGCAGGCGGCGTTCAGAATGGAATGACGATCTGGAACAGTGTAAAAAACGGAAATCCCGCAGCCGTAGCCAGCGGTTGGGTGCCCTGGTATAATGTGCATAAAATGTACGCCGGACTGCGTGATGCCTGGAATTACGGCGGAAACGATGACGCCCGGCAAATGTTCCTCGACTTTTGCGACTGGGGACTGACGGTTATTGCTTCACTGAGCGATACGCAAATGGAACAAATGCTGGATACCGAATTTGGAGGAATGAATGAAGTGTATGCCGATGCCTACCAGATGACGAACGATGTAAAATACCTGAATGTCGCCAAACGCTTTGCACACAAAACGCTTTACAACAGCATGGCGCAAAGAGCAGATAACCTCGACAACAAACATGCGAATACGCAAGTGCCCAAAGCCGTCGGCTACCAGCGGGTGGCCGAACTGACAAACGATGCAAGCTACACCACTGCGGCCAGCTTCTTTTGGGAAACAGTCGTCAACAACCGTTCCCTGTCATTGGGCGGAAACAGTCGCGACGAGCATTTTCCGGCAGCGGCGGCCTGCGAAAGCTATACGGAAAACCGCAACGGGCCGGAATCATGCAATACCAACAATATGCTGAAACTGACCGAAGGATTGTTCCGAATGAATCCGCAAGCGAAGTACGCCGACTTTTACGAACGCGCCCTGCTGAATCATATTTTATCTACCCAACATCCCGAACATGGCGGTTATGTGTATTTTACCTCGGCGCGTCCGCGTCACTACCGGGTATATTCGGCGCCAAACAAAGGCATGTGGTGCTGTGTAGGCACCGGCATGGAAAACCATGGAAAATATGGGGAGTTTATTTACAGCCGTACGAACGATTCGTTGTACGTAAACCTCTTTATCGCATCGGAATTGAACTGGAAAGACAAAAATGTGACTGTCGAACAGCAAACAGATTTCCCCGATACCGACAACAGTCGCCTGGTCATTAAAACAGCGGCGCCTGCTACCTTTACACTGCTTATTCGTCATCCGTCATGGACGCCGGCTTCCGAGATGTCGGTCGTTTGCAACGGCGTCAATTATGCGTCCCAATCGCTTCCGTCTTCTTATATTGCCATCGAACGGACATGGAACGACGGCGATGTGGTTGAGATACAAATGCAGATGCATACGACTGTCGAGGAACTGCCGAATGTGCCGGAGTATATCTCCGTTTTACATGGCCCGGTTTTGCTGGGCGCACGTACCGGCAACGAATACCTGAGCGGTTTGATTGCCGACGAAGATCGCTGGGCGCATATTGCCAACGGCCCTCTGATGCCTTTGTCCGATGCTCCTTTTATCGTCGGAGAAAGAGCGAATATACTCCAACAACTGGATCAGTTGCAGGCTGTAGAAGACAAAAGCCTGTGTTTCACCGCCCCCGATTTATTCAAAATGGAGAAAGATAAAAGCCTGATGTTTGAGCCTTTTTTCCGTATTCACGACAGCCGCTACATGATGTACTGGCTGTCCATGACAGAAAAGGAATACCTGCGCAGGAAAGATGAACTGGAAAAATCCGAACACGATAAGTTGCTGTTGGACGACCGGACGGTAGATGCCGTTGCACCCGGCGAACAGCAACCGGAAGTCGATCATCTGATGCAATCAACCAACTCATATACCGGTTTTCATCAGGAAGAAGGATGGCGCGACGCCCGGAGCGGCGGATTCTTCAGCTACAACCTGATGACCCAGGGAATCGAAGATTTATACCTGATGGTTCGTTACTGGGGAAATGAATCGGGAAGCCGGACTTTCGATATCCTGCTTGACGACCAGCTTCTGGTCACGGAAAACGTAACCGGACAATGGAATAAAAATGAGTTTGTGAATGTCGAATATCCGATTCCGGCAAGCATGGTAGCGGGAAAAGAATCAATTACCGTGAAATTTCAACCGAAGACCAATCACGTGGCAGGTGGCGTATTTTATGTACGTCTGCTATCGACAAAAACCCTGGATACATTCGATCTCGCCCTATGGATCACGAAATGCGAAACTTTACAGGACGGGATTCAGGAAGGAACGGAAGACGGAACGTATCCGGCGACAGCGATAAACGTTTTCCAACAAGTGCTTGAAACGGCCGGAACGTTCATCGATAACGCTCAGACCGATCAGGTAAGTATTGATAATCAAACCGCTTTACTCAAAGTTGCCTATCAAAACCTGTTAGCTTCTGTAAACGGCAATCCGGTGGTGATTCACTTCCAAGCCGAACCGGAAAATCAAGTCACCGACCGTACCGGCAACAACTATCCGGCAAGCCTCCAAAATGGCGCTTCGTCGCATAGCATGGGAAATTATACGGTTTTGAACCTGGGTGCTTCCAACGGCTATCTGGATATGAGCGCTCCGGTGGGCGAGGCGATTTCCCGACTGAACGATTTTTCCGTTTCGGCCTATTATTACATCAACACAGCAACAAGTATCACCGGTAACGGTAATTTTTTATGGACTTTTTCTACACA
>JAISFI010000445.1 GCA_031263685.1 Dysgonamonadaceae bacterium
TTTCGTTCCGCGCTACTTCGGCAGTTATCGTGCCACCGCGTTGGGGGACGATTTCCAATTCTCCGGCTATGAAATAGTCGGCAAAAAGCTGTTCTCCGGTGTAGGCCGGCTCAGATCCCTGACGAAGAAAGATGACTATTGCAACGGCTGCCGCTGCTACTGCAGACAGCACAACAATAAGCCGTCTTTTGTATTTGGCGGAAACATGTTTGTGCCATGCATCTTTTTCGCCTTTACGTTGGAGGGCAATGGAGATGTGTCGCATAAGATCGACTTCCTGGCGGAGCGATTCGTCTTCCCGGATTTCTTCTTCAAAAGATTCCCGTTCGCTTTCCGTCAATTCGTCGAGGAGGTAACGGTCGATGATTTCCCGTTTGTGGGGCATTGTATTCATATCAAATTTTCTTCTTTAAGTTGTGGGATCAATGATTCTTTCAGCTTGCTGATGCAAAGGTATTTCCGGTTTTTCGCCACCTGCTCGTTTTTGTAGTTGAAGAGGCGGGCAATTTCGGCCATACTTTTCCGGTCGTAATAAAAGAGGCTGAGTATGCGGTTGCAGGGCGATTGCAGACGACAGACGGCTTGGTAAACGATTTCCTGCTTACGTTCCCAGTTTTCCGTCTCATCGTCATACGAGTACGGCGGGAGAATGTCTTCGGAAAGATCTGTCGTTTCCCGCTGATTATCTCTCAGGTAATTGAGCAGTTTATATTTGCCGATGGCAAAAAGATAGGTCTGGAGAGAGACGGATGCCGTAAAATCGCCATTCCGTATCTTTTCGTAAAGGACAGTGAAGCTTTCTTGATAGATGTCTTCTACCGTATCGTGGGCAACGGAGAAATTTTTGAAGGCGAATTTCGTAAAAAGCGTTTTGTACTTGTCGTACAGTAACGTCCAGCCTTGTTTTTTATCGTCCGATATGAAAGATCTTTTGTTCATCTGTTGTCTCAAAATAAGGGGTTTGTTTTCTTTTCCGGTTTGCGAAAAGGTTTCATCCGGTATATCTGTTATTAATGGTGGCAAAGATAAGGTGTTTGTGTTAAAAGCCAAGCAAAAGGGGGATAAATCTTTCGGAGAAAGGTGATCGGTTTGATATTTTTTGTATTTTTGCCCTGTTAAATTTCATTGTCTTAATCAGAGTTAAAACAAGTGGCAAACATTTACGTAGTTCTTGATTTTATTTTAGAAATAACCGAAAAATAGAAACTTATGATGATTCACAAAATTACCGCAATCCTGTTGTTTACATTCCTGTCGAGCATTACCCTTTCGGCAAAGCCGGTATTAACAAAAAGCAAATATCTAATTGCTGCATTGTCCGAGGAAGCTACCGGCACCGTCAGTCCGGGTACAACGGAATACCCGCTGGTATATTATCCCGACCGGAATACGGAATCGGCGCTGGAAACCGATTACTGGATCATCGAAGAGCAGGGAAACGACCGGTATGCTTTCCGTAACGCTTCTTCGCTGAAGTATATCCGCTATGACGATTCCGCGGTCGAACGTACTGCTTTGGTTTTGGCCGATGACTTGCCCGGCGATCAGTCTGCGTTGTTCACCCTCGAACTGAAAAAACTGGGAAACCTGTCATATTATATCATTCGCACGGTAAACAATCCCATGAAAGTATGGAATAAGAGGCCTCAACAATATGAATCCCTGTATCCCGTAGGCATTTACAGCGGAACTGGAAGCAATAACGAATGTTTTATTTTTTGCGATTCGGACGGAAATCCCGTTGTCGACGATTCAGCCGACGACAGTTCTCTTTTGCCGGGAATTGGCAAAACGCTGGGCGCTTTCCAACACGATGCCGATTCCATTTTGTTCGATTCCAAGACACCGGTGGTAGATACGCAGCAAAAAGAATTTTATCTTACCGTACCCGAATCACAAATCGACCAAATGATAAGTATGAATGTGCGGTTTAAACTGAAAAATACCAGCCACTCGCTTTTTATTGATAACAAACCGGTTGTCAGCGGCGGAAAGTTTGATTTCGGAACGGTATCGGCAACCGATAGCCGGACAATAGAAATACGGAACGGTTCGACCGTCGTCGCTTCGGGAACGCTTTATTTTACCTGTCTTCCGCTGGTTCAGATTTACACCGAATCGACCATTGGCTCGGTATATAATCTGTCGAAACTGTCGGTTACAGAGCCGGAAAAGCCGGATGCTGCCGAAGTTGTTTTTATGAATATTAAAACAAGAGGTGCATACGCCTCCATCTTGCCTAAAAAAGCGTATGCAGTCAAACTGAAAGAACCCAACGGCTCCACTTCCATGGATCGTTCGTTTTTTGGATTACGCGACGATAATAACTGGATTCTGGATGCTGCACACGTCGATCCTTCCCGGATGCGTAACCGTGTTTCGACCGACTTGTGGAACGATTTTGCCGTCAAACCCTATTTCTACGAATCCGAGCCCAAACTCGTCAACGGCACGCGGGGCAGGTTCGTGGAAGTCTTTCTCAATGACGCCTGGCACGGACTGTATTGCATGACCGAGAAATTAGACCGCAAACAATTGAAATTAAAAAAGATGGAGTCTGCCGGCAATCCACCCTCCATTACACAACGCGGCGGATTGTACAAAGCCTCTTCCTGGACTACCGCGACGTTTTTGGGCAACAACTGGTGGGGCGGCTCTTTACATCCAATGTCTGTTAGCTATGATAATAATTCCGAAACATGGAACGGATTTGAAGTAAAATACCCCGATTTAGGCGATGGAGAACCTGTCGACTGGAAACCGCTGCTGGATGCGATCACGCTTTCATCCTATCTCACCGGCGATGCCGATTTCCAATCGAAAGTTGCTACCTATTTCGATTTACCGGTCTTTTTAGATTATTATTTGTTTATTGAACTGATACTGGCGTCGGACAATCAGGGAAAGAACGCCTATTTTTCGGTCTATAATCAGAAAAAGTCGCCGATGATTACCATTTCTCCCTGGGATCTCGATGGTACATGGGGAAGACGATGGGACGGAACGTCTACAGTAACTGGACCTGAGCAGGATTTCGATACTTTTCTTTCGACTCACGAACACGCACAAAATAACTTGTACCTCCGGTTGAAAGCGTTGAATTATGACAACTATAATGACAAATTGAAAGAGCGCTATCATGAGTTACGCGACTCCCTGTTTTCGTACGAAAACTTGATGGAACGGTTTGAGCGCTATCATGATTTGTTCGTAAAAAGCGGCGCCGCTGTACGAGAACAGAACAAGTGGTCTGGAGGCGATTTTGCCAATGAAATACAGTTCCTTTCTTCATGGATTCAAAAGCGTCTCGCTTATCTTGACAATCAATATTTGGGAGGCCCCTATACATCCATCGAAAATAAAATGCAGCCGGATAGGCTGTTGATTCCGAGTCCGGTACAGAATGTCCTGACTATATCGAATTTAAATGCAGGTGACAAGGTTGAGCTTATTTCTCTTCAAGGAAGCGTAATTACCTTTATGCAGGCAACCGGCGCTGAGGTATCGGTAGATATGAGCCGTTATGCTTCGGGCGTTTACTTTGTAAAAGTTGGCGGCAATGTAGCAAAGATTGTAAAGAGGTAAGGGCGGGAAGATGCCACTGCTCCTGTGCTGTCAGGCACAAGATATTCTCTACACTCGCACGAGGCTGTCTCAAAAGTTCCATTTCGTCATTGCGACTGCGAGGAGCGAAGCAGGAAGCAATCCATAAATCATTGTTAATGAACTGGATTGCTTCGGTCTTCGACCTCGCAATGACGGATGTTCTCAATAAAATCACAGTTCAGACAAAAAAAATCTTACCGAATATTTTGTTTTCCAATTTTTTGCATTAAATTTTCGCGAATTTTATAACATAGTTGTGGAAATGAATAGTGTGGATTTATATGTTTTTAACGAAAATTATTTGGATGCTCCGAATAATTTCGTAACACACACACACACACACACACACACACACACACACACACACACACACACACACACATCTATCTTGGTGTAAATACTACTTACAAAGGCCGATAAGCACATCGGGAAAAGAACAAAACTACCGCAGTCTTTATTTATTTTTAACATTCCAAACAGTTATTGTCTGGATTGCTTCAGGCTACGCCTTCGCAATGACGATGTTCTCTACACGTCATTGCGAGCCGTTTACGGCGAAGCAATCCAGCAGCAGGGCGTTACGCGCAACGCCGAGCAAAGAGCATCGTCATTGCGAAGGCGGCAGCCTGAAGCAATCCAGGAAAATACATGGATTGCTTCCTGCTTCGACTCCTCGCAGTCGCAATGA
>JAISFI010000017.1 GCA_031263685.1 Dysgonamonadaceae bacterium
TCTTCTTCCGATGCACTAATCGGCCTTCGTAAATGGAATTTACACCTTAATGTAGATGTGTGTGTGTGTGTGTGTGTGTGTGTGTGTGTGTGTGTGTGTGTGTGTGTGTGTGTGTGTGTGTGTGTGTGTTACGAAATTATCCGGAACGTCCAAATAATTTTCGTTAAATAAATACAAAACACTATTGCTCATTTCCACAACCATCATAAATAAAAACTTTTCACTTTTCGTTTTTCTCTTTTCACTTTTAAAAAGTTTGGCGCAAAAGTAATGCAAAAAATTGAAAAACAAAACATTCGGTGAGTTTTTTTCGCTTTCTATTCAAAACTAATCGAAATCACGACCATCCGCGATGTTCCTCCGGATATGGCTTGCGTATATTTCATCAATTCTTTGTTTCTCAAATCGGAGCGATTTTGTTCTATCCAGTTTGCCAGTCCGAAACAAAATTTGATTTCCGGACATACTTTTATAATGGGTAAATAAAAATCGCATCCGAAACCAAATTCCAATCCATAATCCAGCGCTTTCATCAAGGTGGCCTGGTCTTTTTGTCGACCAACGTCCCAGGCGCCGTAAACTCCACCCAGGAGAAAAGGACGGTAGTTATTGATTCTCAATGAGCCGAACTTCACAGTCAGGGGCAATGTTAGATAATTAGAGCGAATAGGCGCTTTGAAAATCGCACCGGAAGCTTCTTCGCGAAACGTGAAATTTTTATCGCCAAAGTGCATCGTGGGCGTAAAACGCAGATTCATATACGGATTCAGATACATATCGGAAATCAAACTTACACTAAAGCCGGCAGCATAAGAAGGTATTTCGCAAAACCAGACTTCTCCGTTTTCTCCCCGATAACCGGTATTGTTGATCAACAAATCCTGTGAATGAAGCCCTACGCTGAATCCGAAATGATACCAACGCTGATCTACATAAGGTTGATTCTTAACCTTCTGTGTTTGAGCGCACAGGCCAAATATAACCCACCAGCTTGTAAAAAATATGGCAAGATGTTTCGACATCATACGATAAAAACGAAAACCCGGCGCACTTATTGTACACATGGTCTTGCAGGGTGAAATTGTCGCCCTGTCGCCTGGATTGCTTCACCGCAAGCGGCTCGCAATGACGACGCTCTCTGTACGTCATTGCGAAAGCGATAGCTTGAAGTAATCCATATAAAAAAGTGTTCACGCATATTGTACAGATAGGAATTTTCTTGTACAGACAGGGATTTCCGGGAAAATCTCTTATTTATAATTTATTTAAATATTGCCTGTTCGCTTTTTTTTTTCAACAATTCACTCTACTTTTGTGTTCGTTTTCAAGAGGCATTTTGATAGTGCATTTATGTTATAACAAATTTACTGATTTAAAAATAGAACAAAGATGGCTTACGTTATTAGTGAAGATTGTATTGCCTGCGGGACGTGTATAGACGAATGTCCGGCATCGGCTATCTCTGAGGGTGATATTTATAAAATTGATCCGGAAATGTGTACAGATTGCGGTACTTGTGCCGACGTCTGCCCCACAGAAGCGATTCATCCTGCTTAAAGACAAGAATCTGTTTAAAAAGGCCGCTTCGTTCGTCGTTACGGAGAAGCGGCCTTTTTAGGCAGTTTTTAAATCCACTTCTTCATATTCTCTCTTCGCGTTTTGCTCCTGCGAAGAGGTTTTTTATTCCCCAAAATATAGCGCTGAAATCGGAATTGTTATCGACTTTTACTATAATTATTACATTTTTCTCTCACAACGCTTCATAATTCGGGAAATTCCCGTATATTTGCTTCTCAAAAATCAAGTTTATAATTTAAAAACAAAATTGTCATGAATAAACCTTATGTAATGGGTATTGATATAGGTGGAATCAATACGGAATTTGGAGTTGTAGATGTGAGAGGTCAAATCAAGTACAAAGGGAAATTTCCTACTGCAAACTACACTACTGCAGAAAGTTATGTAAATACCTTAGCGAAAGCGCTGAATAATCTGGTTTCGGATGCCGGAGGGAAAGACTTGTTTGTCGGTATCGGCGTTGGAGCGCCCAACGGCAACTTTTATTCGGGTAACATGGAATTTGCCCCGAACATTACATGGGCAAGAGATGGCGCCGTTCCCTTGGCAAAGATGATTTCCGAAGCGACGGGCTTGCCTTGCGCACTGACCAACGACGCCAATGCCGCCGCCATCGGCGAGATGACTTACGGCGCTGCCAAAGGAATGAAAAACTTTATCATGATTACATTAGGAACCGGAGTAGGTAGCGGTATCGTCATCAACGGAAATTTGGTATATGGCTCCGACGGTTTTGCCGGAGAGCTTGGCCATGTCATTATGCGCAGAAACGACGGTCGCCCTTGCGGTTGCGGCAGGCAAGGATGCCTGGAAGCTTACGCCTCTGCTACCGGCGTGGCGCGTACCGCCCGCGAAATCCTTTCTTTGAACAAAGACCGGGAGTCTGCTTTAAGGCGTATCCCTATCGACAGCATCACCTCTAAAGATGTATTCGATGCCGCTGTAGCAGGAGATAAGGTTGCCAAGGAAATATTCGAATTTACCGGCAGCATCCTGGGCGAAGCCTTTGCAGATTTCATCGCTTTCTCCAGCCCCGAAGCCATCATCCTTTTCGGAGGCTTGTCTAAAGCCGGCGACTTGCTCAAGAAGCCTATCGAAGAATCGATGAAGAAGCATACCTTGAAAGTTTTCAAAGAAAGAGACGAAGATAAAACTAAAGCGAAATTATTGTTTTCCGAGTTGAAAGATGCAGAAGCTGCTATATTGGGAGCAAGTGCACTGGCTTGGGAACTAAAATAAAAGAAGTGAAAAACGAAAAGTGAAAAATGGACTTATGTGCGACATATTTTTCACTTTTCGCTTTCCGTTTTTCGTTTAATAATAATTTTTATGTCCGAAACAAAAAAAATCAAAACAGCGCTTATCTCCGTTTACCATAAAGACGGATTGAGCGAAATACTCCAAAAACTTCATCAGGAAGGTGTAACTTTCCTTTCTACTGGAGGAACGCAAACATTTATAGAATCTTTAGGCTTCCCGTGCCAAGCGGTGGAAAACCTGACCGGTTATCCGTCTATTCTCGGGGGACGGGTAAAAACGCTTCACCCGAAAGTTTTTGGTGGGATTCTTTGCCGGAGAGAAAATGCAGGAGATCTCCAACAGATTGCTCAGTATGAAATCCCTGAAATAGATTTAGTAGTCGTCGATCTGTATCCTTTCGAAGAAACACTGGCTTCGGGAGCCGATGCCGCTGCCATCATCGAAAAAATAGACATTGGTGGCATTTCCCTGATTCGCGCGGCTGCTAAAAACTACAAAGATGTTATCATTGTCGCTTCCAAAGGGCAATACGCACCATTACTGGATCTGTTGAACGAGAAAAACGGAGAAAGTTCTATCGAAGATCGCCGGTGGTTTGCCAAAGAAGCCTTTGCGGTTTCTTCCGGTTATGATACGGCTATCTTCAATTATTTCGACGAAGCAAACGGATCTTTCTTCCGTAGCGCCGTCAACGACCGGAAAAATCTCCGTTATGGCGAGAATCCACATCAACAGGGTATCTTTTACGGCAATTTTGAAGATATATTCGAACAGTTACAGGGGAAAGAGATCTCTTACAATAATCTCCTGGATATAGATGCGGCTGTTACGCTGATTTCCGAATTTGACGATATTACGTTTGCCATTCTTAAACACAACAATGCTTGTGGTATCGCTTCCCGTTCTACCGTACTGGAATCATGGAACGACGCGCTGGCAGGCGATCCGGTTTCGGCTTTCGGAGGAATCCTTATTACCAATGGCGTGGTAGATAGAGCATCGGCAGAAGAAATCAATAAAATATTCTTTGAAGTGATCATTGCCCCGGATTACGACTCTGATGCGTTGGAAGTGCTGATGCAAAAGAAAAACCGGATTATCCTGATACAGAAAACATCGGTAAAAGGGAATTTCCAGTTCCGTTCGCTGCTCAACGGCGTGCTGCTTCAGGATAAGGATCTAAGCATCCAAACTCCGGCAGATTTGAAGGTGGTAACTGCGAAAGCGCCGACCGACAGAGAGGTTGAAGATTTATTATTCGCCAATAAACTGGTCAAAAATACCAAATCCAACGCGATTATCTTAGTCAAAAACAAGCAACTGTGCGCTGGCGGCACCGGACAGACTTCCCGGGTAGATGCGCTGAAACAAGCTATCGAAAAAGCCAAAACGTTTCATTTCGACCTGCAAGGCGCCGTGATGGCTTCCGATGCTTTCTTTCCTTTCCCGGATTGCGTAGAGATTGCAGCTAAAGCCGGGATTACCGCAGTAATACAACCAGGAGGTTCTATTAAGGATGAACTTTCGGTAGCATACTGTAATGACAATCAGATTTCTATGGCGATGACAGGCGTTCGCCACTTTAAACATTAAAAATATAGTATTAAAAAATAATGGGATTATTTTCTTTCACACAGGATATTGCGATGGATTTGGGCACAGCCAATACAATCATCATCACAAACGGTAAAATAGTTGTCGACGAACCCTCTGTTGTCGCAATGGACCGGCGCACCGAGAAAATACTCGCAATCGGAGAGAAAGCGAGACAGATGCACGAAAAAACGCACGAGAACATCAAAACCGTACGACCCTTGCGGGATGGTGTTATTGCCGATTTTTCCGCAGCCGAAAAAATGATCAGGGGAATGATTAAAATGATCAATAACAAAGGTAAGTTGTTCCCCCAGTCATTGAGAATTGTAATCTGTATTCCTTCGGGAAGCACGGAAGTCGAAGTCCGTGCGGTACGTGATTCGGCAGAACGTGCCGGAGGACGGGAGGTTTATACGATTTACGAGCCGATGGCCGCTGCTATCGGAATCGGAATTGATGTAGAAGCGCCGGAAGGAAACATGATTGTCGACATCGGTGGCGGAACTTCCGAAATCGCCGTTATTTCATTGGGCGGTATCGTTTCCAACAAATCCATACGCATTGCCGGCGATGATTTGAACGCCGACATCATCGAATATATGGGACGTCAACACAATATGAAAGTGGGAGAACGTACTGCCGAATTGATCAAAATCAATGTCGGCGCTGCTACTACCAACCTGGATAACCCACCGGAAGATTATGTTGTTTGCGGTCCTAATCGAATGACGGCATTGCCGATGGAAGTTCCGGTTTCCTATCAGGAAATTGCACACTGTCTGGAAAAGTCTATTTCAAAAATAGAAACTGCCGTCTTGAATGCACTGGAACAGACGCCACCCGAATTATACGCCGATATTGTCCATAACGGGATATACCTTGCAGGAGGTGGCGCATTGTTAAGAGGCTTGGACAAACGGCTTTACGAAAAGATTAATATTCCTTTCCACATCGCCGACGATCCGTTGCACGCAGTGGCCAAAGGAACCGGAATTGCTTTAAAAAACATCCATAAATTTAATTTTTTGACGTAGATTATTTGGATTTTTTTCACTCTCACACATGCGTAATCTTATCGCTTTTCTTGTAAAAAATACTCACTGGTGGCTTTTTGTGCTGCTGGTGAGTGTGTCTTTTACACGAATAGTCCAAAACAATGCTTATCAACGGAGTATTTATTTATCTTCGGCCAACGAAATCAGTGGAAATGTTTATGGCATATCTTCGTCTGTGATGTCTTATATCGGTCTGCGGAAAGCCAATGATGCACTGCTGGACAGGATGGCGGTGCTGGAAACCCATGTGCAACAGTTGGAAACGTATATTCAAAGTCAATATGATACAGTGGCTTATCGTACGATGCTTGAACGTTCGGAACTGTATTCCGGATCGGCAGGATGTGTATTTATTCCTGCTCGCGTAGTCAATAATTCCGTATCACGAGTGGATAACTACATTACCCTGAACAGGGGGAGAGCGGATGGCGTTGAGCCGGATATGGGGGTAATTGCTCCTACCGGAGTGATTGGAGTGGTCAGTTTGGTTTCCGATCATTATGCAGTGGTGATCCCGATTTTGAACTCAAAGTCGTTCATAAGCTGTAAGATATTACATACCAACCATTTTGGCCCATTGACTTGGGACGGGAAATCTCCCCGTTTTGCCTTTTTAAATAATGTGCCTCGACATATTGATTTTAATGTAGGTGATACGATTGTTTCCAGCGGATTTTCCGATATGCTTCCGGAGAATATGCTGCTGGGAACGGTAGCAGCATCCGAAAAAACAGGAGGCGATGAATTTAGCTCCCTTAAAATATTGCTTTCTTCCGATTTTCATGCACTGAGAGATGTCTTAATCATCGGAAATGAATCCAAAAAAGAACAACGTGCGTTGGAAGGAGGAATCAAAAAATGAGCTTGAATACTGTCCGGTCTTTTTTTCTCTTTATATTCCTTATCTTATTGCAGGTATGGGTGCTGAATCATGTGCATATTGGAGGTGTCGCTATTCCGCTCGCTTACATTTATTTTATCCTGAAATTATCTTCTGCAAACGGCCGGAGTTGGGTAACTTTTTGGGCGTTTATGCTGGGTCTAATCATAGATATTTTCAACAATACGCCGGGATTGAACGCTTTGGCGGCAACTTTCGCAGGATTTTTCCGGTATTATATACTGAATCTTTTTTCATCGAAGGAGGAAAAAGACTTTGTTCCCTCAATCGGCACGATGGGAGTGGGGGCATTTCTCCGTTATACATTGACAATCATCCTGCTGCACCATATTACGCTATTTTGTATCGAGGCGTTTTCATTTTATGCACCGCTTTTGTTACTGTTAAAAATTGCAGGCAGTTCGGCGCTTACATTCTTAATGGTATTTGCATTTGAGTTTATCGGACATGATGCTACAAAGAAATGAAAAGATATACGTTTAACACGGAAGAGAGAAAAAGAAATATCATTGCCTTTATCGGCATCGTGGTACTTATTTATATGGTGCGGCTATTCTTCCTCCAGATTGTTAATAATGAATATAAAATCTCGGCCGATAATAATGCATTCCTGAATAAAATACTTTATCCTTCCCGCGGATTGGTGTATGACCGGAATGATAAGTTACTGGTATATAATCAGCCGACTTACGATGTGATGTTTGTTCCCCGCGAAGTGGAAGCGTTTGATACATTGGACTTTTGCAACATCCTGAACATGACAACGGATGAGTTTCACAAGCGTTGGAAAGACGTAAAGGATGCAAGAAAAAATCCGGGCTATTCTACTTATACTCCCCAAACATTCTCCACGCAGCTCAGTAATCGGGAATATGGAGTTTTACAGGAAAAGATGTACAAGTTTCCGGGGTTTTACATTCAATACCGCACCATCCGGGATTACGCTTATCCCAATGCTTCGCATGTATTAGGATACATTGCGGAAGCCGACAAAAAGAAAATGGAAGAGGATTCTTACTATTCCCGTGGAGATTATGTGGGGAAATCCGGTGTAGAAAACTCGTACGAAACGTATTTGAGAGGAGAAAAAGGTACCGAGATACTGTTAAGAGATGCTCACGGCAGAATCAAGGGACGGTATGAGAACGGACAATATGATCGAAAGGCTGTTCCCGGAAAAAACCTGAAATTATCTATCGACATGGATTTGCAGGCATACGGAGAAATGCTGATGCGGAATAAAAGAGGCGCTATCGTGATGATCGAACCGGCTACAGGTGAGGTCTTGTGTCTGGTGGCAACTCCATGCTATGACCCGGCTATCATGGTAGGTCGCCAATTCAGGGAGAGTTATTCCCGCTTGTACAGTGATCCCAATAAGCCGCTGTTTAACCGGGCTATTCAGGGAACTTATCCTCCCGGATCTACTTTCAAACCGGCTCAGGCCTTGATTTTCCTGCAAGAAGGAGCGATAGAGCCTTCATCGTCTTTTTCCTGTATGCATGGTTATCCGGTGTTGGGCGGACGTCCGGGTTGTCACCCACATGCTTCGCCCCTGTCGCTGGTGCCGGCTATTGCGACTTCCTGTAATGCTTATTTTTGTTATGGCTTGCGTGCTTTGCTGGACAACCGGAAAACTTATCCGACGGTGCAGGAGGCATTGGAAACATGGAAAAACGATATTGTTAGCGAAGGTTATGGCTATCGCCTGGGAATAGACCTGCCCGGAGAGAGCAGGGGATATATCCCGAACAGTAATGTATATGATAAAGTTTTCGGTAAGCATTGGAGTTCTTCTACCATTATTTCCATCGCTATCGGACAGGGTGAAATTACGGCAACTCCCCTGCAAATAGCAAATCTGGCGACGACCATCGCCAACCGGGGATATTTTTATACGCCACACATTGTGAAAGAAATAGAAGGTGAAGCGCCGGACACTGCAATGATGGAGCGCCGGTACACGCATATCGCAAAAGAGCATTATGAGGTTGTTGTGGAAGGAATGGCGCAGGCCGTTGCCGGAGGTACTGCCGGAAGCACTTGCAAGGGCATTAACCTTTCGTCGCATGGCATCATTGTGTGCGGAAAAACAGGGACTGCCGAAAATCCTCATGGAAAGGATCACTCTGCTTTTATGGGATTTGCACCCAAAGACAATCCGCAGGTGGCGATTGCCGTTTATGTGGAAAATGCCGGATACGGTGCAACCTGGGCGGTGCCTATTGGTAAGCTGATGGTAGAAAAGTACTTGTTGGGAGCCATTCCCGCACAGGATAAATGGATAGAAGAAAGAGTGAAAGATACTGAAATACTGCCTTATGTCGCAAAGAAGAACTAATATATGGGAGTCTGTTGACTGGTGGATAATTGTATTATACATCATTTTAGTATTTTCCGGCTGGCTTTGTATTTACAGTTCCAGCTACGAATTTGACAGGGAAATCGGTCTTTTCGATTTTTCGGGACGTGCAGGGATGCAGTTGCTCTGGATCGGTACTTCTTTCATATTAGCGCTCGTATTGATGATGTTGGAGCGGAATAGCTATGCTGTATTGGCGTATGTTATTTATGCTTTTGTGATTCTCCTGTTGATTGCGACAATTTTTCTGGCGCCGGAGATAAAGGGATCCCGCTCGTGGCTCGTGATCGGTCCTTTACGTGTTCAGCCGGCCGAATTTGCCAAATTTGCCGTAGCGCTGGTAATGGCTAAGCGTATGAGCGCCTACAATTTCAAACTGCTGAAAACTTCTAATTTTCTGACCACTGTTGTGCTGTTTGTATCTCCGATGGTATTGATATTGCTGCAGAAAGAAACGGGATCGGCGCTGGTTTACCTTGCTTTTTTTCTGGTATTGTATCGGGAAGGGATGTCGGGGAGTATTCTTTTCTGCGGTTTTTGCGCAATAGCATTTTTTATTATCGGACTTAAATTTTCCGATTTGCAGTGGTGGAATACAACTCCGGCCGGAGAGTTAATGGTGCTGACGCTTATTCCCATGATTGCAGCCGGTTTTATCATCAACTACAGGAAAGAGAAGAAAGAGATAAAGACCGTTTATCTTATGTTGTATGCGTTTGCAATATTGGCAATACTGTCGATTGCTGTACATTATTTTTTCCCGTTCAACGTCGTATATTCCGCGTATGTCGGATTGGCGCTGACCGTAGGATATCTTTTGTGGCTTGCAATCAAAAATCGATCGAAGATTTATCTGTTCATTACTTTTTTCGTGTTGGCTTCTATCGGCTTTTTTTATTCGGTCGACCATGTTTTCGACGAAATACTGCAACCTCATCAACAAGTTCGTATCAAAGTTTCATTGGGTATGGAAAATGATCCGAACGATACCGGTTATAATGTAAACCAGTCTAAAATTGCTATCGGTTCCGGAGGCCTTTTCGGAAAAGGATTCCTTAGCGGCACTCAAACGAAATTGAAATACGTCCCGGAACAGGATACCGACTTTATTTTCTGTACGATAGGAGAGGAGGAAGGGTTTTTAGGAACAGTTCTTGTGCTACTTTTGTTTACTGCATTAATCATTCGCCTGATTATCCTGGCAGAAAGGCAGCGGGAAACGTTCAACAGGGTTTACGGGTACAGTGTCGCGGCTATTTTATTTTTTCATCTCATGATTAATATCGGGATGGTTATCGGATTGACGCCTGTCATCGGGATTCCTTTGCCTTTTTTCAGTTATGGAGGATCGTCGTTGTGGGGATTCACTATTTTACTGTTTATTTTTTTGAAGTTGGATGCTGAGCGGTAGTTAAACATATTCCAGATTTCGTTCAATAGCTTTTTTTACAAAAGCGTTGAGCGTAGTGCCCTGATTTTTTGCCATGATAGCTGCTCGACGGTGCAAATTTGCATCAATTCTGACATTGAATACTCCTGTATAAGATTTTTGCATGTCGGTAATTCCTTTCCGATGGCAGAAATCCAAATAACTTTCGGCGGCTTCCATAAAAGCCGATTTTAATTCTTCAACGCTTTGCCCTTCAAACGAAACAACCGATTGGATACCTTCTATCTTTCCAATAAATGCCGCGTCTTCTTCACTGTACTTGACAGTGGCAATAAAGTTCTTATATTTCAATACATTATCCATAACTATTTTATTTATTTCTCTCATTTCTTATTACCCCGATTCGTCCCAGAAATTCTAAAACATCTAATATTTGATAGGGTTTCAAGATATTCTTTGGGTGTGGCTTATGCAAATCAAGACAAATATCCGAATCGTCTTTCTCAAACTTAACGCGCGACCCTGATGTTTTGCCTTTATTATTCTGGTGGTAACCGTATTTTCCAACTAATCGCTTCAATTCTTCCCAAGTAAAATCTTTAGGAAACTTCAAGAGGCGTTCTAATAATTTTTAGTGCGAACTCATATTATCTAAATTCTTCATGCAAAAGTAACTGTTTTTTAGTTACGAACAAATTTTTCTGCAATTTTCTCCAAAAAAGCGTTTAATCATGCGTTTTGTATTTTTTCTTTTATTGTCAGAGTTGTGATTAAAATGATTAAATGAAGACTGTGATTCCTTTTACGAACAAAAGAAAATCATAATCCTCATTTAATCAAAAAAATCACAGTTCAGACAGAAACCACCGTTCAAGACTTCCGCCTCAAAATATACCCTCCTGCCATCAATAACAGTATGCCAATGCCATCTGCTACCGGAACGTGGCTACCGTGACCGTTGCCAACGCCGCTGGGCGCTACCGTCAAGGTGAATTGGGTGGTGTTGTCAAATAAACCGATGCTACCGCTGGATGAAGAAGATGATAACAGATTTTGTTTCGTCTCGCTGGTCTGTGTGGATGAGGTAGAGAGCTGTTGTTTGCCATACAGTCCCACGCCGGCGGAAGCCGGCGTCAGGACATGCAGCATCACTATCATATTCACAATCACTATGCTACTGAAAACTTTATAATTTCTTTTCATGACTTTTGTTTTTTTTGTTTTTGTTTATTTCCTCTATAAATCTGGATTGCTTCACCGCAAGCGGCTCGCAATGACGTGCAGGGAAGCATGACGTGCAGGAAGGCATGACGTGCGAAGGCATCGTTATGCGGCTCCTCTCTACACGTCATTGCGAAGGCGAAGCCTGAAGCAATCCAGGATTTTATGTACATTTTACCGAATACTTACTACTTTCTTTACTTCTGCGCCAACCCGCACAACGTAAATGCCGGGCGCAGGCGTCTGATACTCATAAGTAGAAGAAGACACTGTTGGATTATCCAGTACAATTCTTCCCCACGCATCCGTTATCCGGACATTACCCAACACGTCTCCGGAAGCCGAGACGATGCGAAGCGTGTGCGGCGAAAGGCTCAGGATGCGAACACCGGATGATTGGGAATCCGTTTCGATTCCAAGCGGCTGCAAGGTTTTACCAATCACTAATGAGAGGCGGTTTTCCAGGTATAGCTCATCTTCTGTCTTGTTGAAGGCATACTCCGGCTGAGTCTTTAAGTCTATAAGTCTTTGAGGATGCTGTGCATCATAGAGGTAGATGCCGGTTGATTCACCGAAACTTTCCATGCCGGAGAAGTTCAGGGTTATTTCTCCCTTTTCCGAAGTGCGTATGCACAGGGGAATGGTAATATCCTGCTCACCTGTTCCGATGCAGTTAATATCCAGGGCATAACCGTCACTGGAGCGGGTGTAGAGCTGGACGTGCTTCAACACATCATCCGAATCATAGACTTTGGAGACGAAAAGTTTATAGCTGTCTTCCGAAGGGATGTAATGTGTGGCATAAGAGGCATCCTGCAGAATTATCGCCTTGCTGACCTCCGTGTTGCGAACGGCCAGAATGTCCAGTTGCCTGCTCGACGACGAGGCATCCGTACCGGCGTCCCGGAAAGCATCTCCCTGTTCGACCGATGTTGCCGTATGTGTCTGAATATTCGCATTCAGGCTGGCGGTACCGTTGCTTACTTCTACCACAAACGATTGCATGGGCGGTATCAGGCCGGATGATTCTCCGTCAGGATCTGTAGAAATGTATTTGTTTCCGCTTCCATTCCACATATAGCTGTAAAAGCCGTCTATTTCTGCACCGGCACCGTGTACTAACTTGTATCCTTTGCTGTAGAGACCGCTGTTGTCGGCATGGAAGGCCGTGAAATTCAGGTGCGACATGAACGGATTTCCGATGAGGACGCTGCTGAAGGCTTCACCACCGGCGCCGCTAATGGGCAACGCTATATTTCCCTGCCCGTCCATTACTCCCTCATGGATGAAACGTCCGTTTTGGCTTCGGTCGATGGGATACGTTTTGGAGATATTGCCGGGAGGAAAGCGGTCGGGATTGTAGAGATGATGTTCGGTATCATGCTTCGGAAAGTCAAAGAGGATTTCCGGACGCTCATTGGCTGAGGTTCCGTGCTTGTCAATCCAAATGGCCAGTCCGCTGCCGATGCCCAGTTCTACGTTTGGAGTGCTGAAAGCGCCTGTCCACTGGCCGGTCTGGTCGAATGCCGTTTCGGGATTGATGAGGCTGAACCGTACCGTATAGGCAGTCTGTTCGTCGACAGACGGATCAGGGTCTTCCCGGTAGAAGTCTCCGCTGTACATGTTGTGCAGGGGTGGCGAGAACATGTACCACTGGTTGGCGGCGAGATTCAACTGCATGTGCGCATTGTCGTAAACCAGGAGGTCTTGACGGCCAAGTTCCGCGCCGGGATTGAACGTAATCATGCTGCAGACAACGCTGTCCTGCAATATCGGATAGAAAGCGCTTGCACCCGTCGGCAATATTACATGCGTACAGGGTGTGGGAAGGTAGCCGTTGGGATTGCTTGTACCATCGGATGTTAGCGCCCAGTTGGCGGGATTTCGCCAATCCGTACCGGCGGCGTCTTTGCGCCAGTACATATCGTCGGGCGGCGTCTTGATGTCAATATGTACTTTACCGTAAGAGGTATTGCTTATTTTCGCATCTACATAAACCGTTTCTACGCCTTCGCTGGGAGAGTTGTACGTGTAGATGTTATTTTCCGTTGGTAATACAGATTCACTTTGCAAACTTTCGTCGCTGTACCATGCGCCGTTAAAGTCCGGAGGACAGGAAGTCAGGCTGAATATAGCAGGTTCGTCTCTACAAATCATGTTGTAGGTGTATGGATTGCTGCTTTCTATCTTTAACGGAACGATTTCTGCGCTGTTTTTGCTGTCGAGAGCATAATCGGAGTAATTGCTGCAGGAGCCAAAACTTTTCTCGGTTATGCAGGACACAGTCACACCCATCAAAGCCGCAGGAGCGTCTTCCTGCACGTATTTGATTGGAATAGAGTAGGTGAATTCATCGTTTTCTCCCTTATTTGTCAGACTATTGAGCGCGCCGGAAGGAAGGAGGACAGTATACTGCAAGGCAGTGACGCCACCTTGCGTAACGGTCGTGCCATTTTTTACGACAGAGAATGTTGCGCCCTCAACCGACGGAATGGCGGTCGAATGAATAACCGCATTGCCATCGATCGAAAAACATTCCGGCAGTTGCAGCAGCAAATGGTCTTTGTCGGAGATATTGTTAGCACCAAATACTTTTTCGACGGCTATTACGAGACTGTCATTTGTTGTGTTTCCTCCGAAAGCGTAATTGTTTGAAAACAGCACAGGCGTTTCCAGCGTGAAGTTGTATGCTAACGGAATATTGGGAAGAATGCTGTTATTGGTGCTGAAGGACGACGATACGTTTGTTCCGACAATTCGGGTTCCGCTTGCCGTCCCGCTGAGCCGGAAACTGGTGAGAGGCGTATTGCAATCGGGAGTAAAGATCAAATTCAAGTTCAAAAGATCGCTTCCGCCTGCGGCTTCCCGGCTTCCTTTCAACACGATACCGGCTCCGTTGTTCAATGCCGACGTATTGATTATCAATTGATTGTTATTTATCGAATAGTCGGTTCCCGAAGAAAGTGAGGTATAGCCCGGACTTGGCGGGTATTCGTATTGTACGTCACTGATATTCTGCCCAACCGGCAAGTTGATGGTAAGTTGGGGATTTATCAGGTCGGCGCTTCCTTCGGTACTGGCCAACTGAATACTAACAGTATAGTCGACGTTGTAGTTAATCGGGTCGAGAGGGAGGGTAAGACTGGCCTTAATTCTCGAATCTGTGGAGGCAGTGACGGTAATGGTTTCCGTATCCATCAGGTATTTTTCATTATCTGCGTCAGCGGCAAGAAATTCGGCAATTGAGGGATACTCCGTCGGGTCAATTCCATCTTCGGTATAGTCGCAAATGAAATGGACTTTTATTCCCGCGTTGGCCAGGTTTCCGGCCAGATAGCTCAGGGCGTATGTATTGACTTTATCCAGGTTGCCCAGTGCAATCCAGTTTCCAGTTGCTGTGAGGGTAGAGGAAGAAGCGGTAAGCGTAATGTTGCTGATGCTTTCGCCTTCGATATACAGCCAGCAGGGATAACTGCTTTCGCCGGTGCGGAACAGTTCTACCGACAGGGTGGGAATGGTGATGAGCGAAGAATAGGCGGTGATATTTTTGTATAACTCGGAGATATTCAGGTTGCATTGCAGGCCGTTGTAAAAATACAAAGGATTGTGATTCTGGAGATAGGTGAACTCTTCCGTAAATTCATCCCGCAAAGTTGAAGTAAAGCGTATGGGAATTTCTCCGCTGGACGCCACCAGGGGCGAACATTCAACATCGGCAGAAAAAAATATCTGGAAAACATCATCGGGGAGTATCCATTTGCCGTCATCACGTGCCTGTTTTGCTTCATCATAATTAGAAGCCTGGACAAATAGGCCGCTAATGTCATATTCGTAAACGACACTGTCGGCATATTGGGTTATTTCCGGATTCTCAAGCGAGTGTTTGAGAGTTAATGATTTATGGCCTCCGCTTGCTGAGGTACTGGTGATATCTACATGGGTTCCGGAAGTCAGGATAAGGTTTTTGGGCGTCATTCCGGTGGGATAAACAACCGTCACCTTTTTAGGCCAGCGGTAGGGACGGTATTCATTAGGAAACGCAAATGATTCTGTCGGATATACAGGGCTATATGTACCAAAATAATTCAGTCCCACGTTCGCTGAATAGGTAGTGATTGTGGCTACATCTCTATGTGCTGTAGATTCCGCACGCCAGTTGCTTCCGTAGGCCGGTTGTACCTGCCACTGTGTTGAAAGCGATTCGTAACCGGCTCTTTCGGCAGAAGTCGGCGCGAAAGGATTGGACACTCCATTTTCAGCCATGTAAACAGAAACCTGTAATGGCTTGGATTCGACAAGATTTTCCGTAGTCGCTTTAAACTTCAGCGACAAATTACCTGCATAGGGCGGGAAATAACCTCCAAAAACGGTAGCCGGAAAACGCAGGTAAACTTTGGTTGAATCGTTTCCCGTACCGGTCGATACTTGGTCGGGCGTTACTATTTGCCCGTTCAGTTGAAGGTAGGTGTAGGTATCCGGAAAAGACAGATTGTTAAATCCTTCGAAAGTGAAGCGGGGCATAGATGCCGATTCCAGTAAAACATACATGTACCTGTAGTCACCGGCCATCGTCTCTATGTTTACTTCCAAGCGTCCGGTATCGTTGAGGAGATAAACATTGTTATTGATTGCCGAAAATGTCGCTAACTCCCCGTCGTCGGGAGTCCGGTTGTCTGCGCCGCTGCTTCCTTTTACTTTCAATCCGCGTGTCAGTCGATTTATATTCAGTAAATTAAGCATTACACCTTCCCGCTGCTCGACCACAGTTACCCGTGCGGAATTTTTAGCGACGTATTTGAACGGCAACAGCAGGTCTTTGTTATCCTTGATGGTTTCCTCGTATCCGGGATTCCAGTGTACCCAGTAATAAATAGTTCCGCTTTTTGCCCCTTCGTAATCGTAACCGCCATTTGTCCCATTATTAGCGGGCTTGGCTCGATAGGTAACGTTCAAGCTACCGGAAGCGTGCTTGTGTGCAACTATAAAGCTATACGTGTTGTATTCGGGCTTGTAATCAGGGTCAGATGACGGGAGTAGTTCCACATTACTTGCCGGAAGCACTGTCGCTCCGATTTTAATGTAGTTTTTCCTGTCGGCTGCTGTACTTCCTTCTATTTCCAGGTATTCAGGCAGGCGGATGTAATGTACGTAACGTTGTGTAGTTGTTCCATATTTAGTTAAATTGTCAGGTTGAGAATTATAATCAAACGTGGCGATCATTTGCTGGCTTTGTCCTGCTACAAGGAATGCATCGGAAAATATCGATTGAAAACGGGCAAAATTGAGGCGATTATTAGAATTCATAGCATCTATGGCAAATGCACCGTTCCCGTTTTCGTCCCATGAATTGTCGGCATCATACTTATTTAACTGAATCAGACAGGCATAATTTCCATATTGCACGTTGACTACCGAATGAGGAAATACATCCCAATCCGAAGCATCTACTATATCGCCTCTTATTACCGGAACAAAAACATGCAATACGCTTAGCTTCGGTATTTCTTCCGGGATAGTGAAATAAGAGTAGAGGTGTTTGTTGGCATACTCCTGTTTCAATGCTCCGACAAACGGCACGTATGGAACGAAAAGCGTGTCGCAAGTCCAGTTGGCGGCAGTTTTATCCAATTCGAATATATCTTCAGGGGAAGGTACATCTTCGGAAGCCGTAATCGAATAATAAATCTTAGACTCTTCATCTAAAAACATACCTCCCCGCCCGGCTGACCGTAGACCCATAGCATTCACACATATACGAATTTGAGCAATATCCGTCTGTCCGGTATTTTTCAATCTTTGCCGCACATAATTGGGATGGATACCGTCGAAGGCCGCAGGCATGGGGTCGCCTGTTTGGGGATTCGTTGTAAAATAATTATCCGTATCATACAGTTGCATTTTTGCTTGCCCACTGTTTATCGTAGGGATATTGAATGATAGTGTAATAAACGGATTTATCGTATAGCAGGCATCAGCTACGGGATGATCAATCCTTATCTTAATTTCATGAATGGAAGATACGCTGGCTTGTGCCTTGAATGTCAAATTCCTGGGTATACTGTTGATAACATTGCCGATAATGTCTTCCGTCATTTGAATGGTAACGGCCGTTTCGGTAATATCTATTGCATTGTCGGGAATCGAGTTGTCGCCCCACTTAAAGTCGGAGAGAGTGATGTATCTTGTCTTTGCAAGCGTAAGCGTCATTGATTGTACATCTACGCCGTTGGTTACTTTAATGGGAATCTCGTAACTGACGTCGGTGTTGCGGGGAACATTGTTGTGGTTTGTTGTTGTCGATTCGAATGTGAAAGCCGGATGCAGTACATCCAGGGAAAGCGTTCTTTCCGAAGGGTCATTCGATCCCTGTTCCGGGATTGCCTTGTTGTTGG
>JAISFI010000074.1 GCA_031263685.1 Dysgonamonadaceae bacterium
CCGCCATCCTCGACCGCAACGACGAGGCCGCGGGCAAGGCCGATCAGGTCAAGATGCTGGACACCCGCCGACAGACCGACCGCTGCTACCTCGACATCGTGGAACGCATCGAGGCGCTCGCCCTGATTCAAGGCGATGCGGCCTTTGTCGACTTCGCAAACGCACTCAATGCGAACATCGAACGGTATAAGATCAGCCTGAGTCGGCGGGCCGGAAATAAACCGGCATCCAATCCTACACTTTCAGGAGATGAATAAAAATGAAATCCGAAAAACATCCCTAAAGATGGAAATTTATCCTCTTGAATTTTCATTTTATCAAAAATCAACAACGGACAAGCCGTTACTACAATACGAAACAGAGCCGCAACTGCCCATAAATGCGGAGTGAAAACTGCGAAAACACTTAAAAATACCGCAGAGAGAGCAGAAACTCTTAACAACGGGCTGATTTACTTCTCACGAAAAGCCATACAAGTAGAGGGAACAACAAATTCAAAACCTTATAACTAAAAGCATACATCACAAAAAAGGTTTTGAGTAAAACAATATGAGATATGATTATGAAAAAGCTTTTGTTTGTTTTAGTAGCCGTTATTGGCTTAGGCATTGGTGCAAATGCAATTCCAAATGGGAAGTATTGCTCGGATAATTCATACGTGAAAGTTTCCGGTCAACACATCTATCTTTTTGTTGACGGATATTCCGCTGGTTCTTTCAAAGTACAGGAAGAACAAGAAGACGGCTCATTCACATTTACTGATAGTGGAGGCAAAGTCCATAGTGGGAGTTGGTATAAACAAGATGGTAAGGTCTATCTGAAAATGGGAAATAGAAAACTGCAAAAATGCGATTAGTAAACAATTACTTAGAACAAGAAAGATGAAAAAAGTATTGTTTGTCTTAGCTGCAATAGTTTGTTTGGGTTTTGTTACTAATGCTCAAATCAAACTCGGTGCTCACACAGAAGTTCGTTTAAAAAACGGTACTTTAATCTATATTGAGGAAAAGGACAATGGTATTGGGCCGGGGAAAGGCTGGGTAAGAGACCTTTTAAACAAAGTAGATTGGCCTTCAGGTTTTGCTTCTTGTGCTAGACAGCACGACCATGACTATGGCACGTTAGGTGTATCTAAGTCTGATGCTGATATGAAGCTGAAGCGCTGTGCTGCAAGTGTCTTTCCTGGTACAATTGGAGATTTAATAAAACAACAAGGTCGGACATTGCGACAATTTTCCTCAGCAATAGGTTTCTTTGATATAACAGAAAGTATGTCATTTGCCGATGCTGTTTACAAATTAATGTGCGATTCACGAGGAAATGATTCGTACAGAACAGGACAATCAATGGCACAGACTACAGAGAGATACAAACGCGAAGTAGAAGAAGTATTAGGAATGTCGATAGATACAAGTCGTTACTATTTTATTAAAATGAATTAGTTGCGTTATAATGTTTATCGACAATTGAACTGACTAGATCAGGGAGCATACGAACAAAAATACACAAGCCGCTGTTTATCCGGTTATTAATAACCGGATAAACATTTTTTAGCTACCCTTGTACGTAACAAAGTTTCCGAGTCAAAATCATACGATAGAGACCCGGAAACTTCCACGAAAACGTGGGGTGAAAACTGCGAAAACACTTGAAACTACCGCGGAGAGAGCAGAAACTCTTAACAACGGGCGGATTACTTCCATCGAAAAGCCATACGAGTAGAAGGAATGGCGCATGTTGGCAAATGCTTTCGTAACGCTGGCAAAAAATAAGCTAAACATATGAGCATGCTCATTTTATTCGTGATTAAGAGACCTGAACAAGTAGGTGCAGTAGAAGAAAAAACAATCCAGATTATACGCAATGGAGTGGCTATTGGGCATGTAACAGTACAGATCAGGAATAAGTATGTTTTTGTGTATAATAAAACTGATAGGGATCTTTTCATAACGGTGACAGTGACTTACAAGTGGGATGATGGTATTTGGCGCGTAAGATTTGGCGGAATCCTGTCTGCAGGTGAGGGAAAGGAACTAGAAGGAGAGATACGGGGAAATACGAGAGTAAAAATCTTAAAGATCGAGACGGAAGACGCCGCCGTCCGAGGGAAAGACTAACGATAATAAACGCATCTATCAAGCCATGCTATCGCTAACCCTGCCCAGCGTAGCGTCTTCGCCACGTCGTGATAGAAGCAAGGCTCTTGCCTTGCAGAATTCAAAAACAGGACAAAGAATAATCTGAACCGCCTCACGACTGATCGCTTGATCACGTGATTATTTTATTACTTTTGCCCTTGTGAAAAAAGGAATAGTTAATCTGTTATAAATGACAACGAGATTTTTATGATCGAAATTCATGGTAAACATAATGTCGCGAAGGTTTTCACGAACGAGTTGGATGACGTTTCTCGCGAACAGATAAAAAATCTTTGTAATCAATCCTTTGTAGAAGGCAGTAAAATTAGACTCATGCCTGACGTCCATGCCGGTACCGGTTGTACAATTGGTACGACCATGACAATCACGGATAAAATTGTCCCGAATCTGGTTGGAGTAGATATCGGTTGTGGCATGGAAACGATTGTTATCAATAACAATACAAAGGAATCGAAAGATTTTGACCCGGCGCGTCTTGATGAAATAATTCACTCGGAGATACCCAATGGAATGGATATTAGAGATGATGTACATGAATTTATCAATCAAATAGACTTCAGCAAAATCCGGTGTCCTGCCATTAATAAAGGCTACGCGCAAAAAAGCTTGGGAACGCTTGGCGGCGGTAATCACTTTATCGAGGCGAGCAGAGATGATCAAAACAACTTGTATATCGTCATTCACTCGGGCAGCCGTCATTTAGGCAAAGAGATAGCTGAATATTATCAAGAACAGGCATGGCATCAAGTAAATGGCAATCGTCAGGTAGACATTGATCACATAATATCAAAACTCAAGGCCGAAGGCCGCGAGAAAGAAATTCAGGATACCGTCAAGCGGGTAAGATCCAAGATGGCAACAGGCATGTCCAAAGAACTTGCCTATGTTAGCGGCGGACTTTTTGATGATTATATGAACGACATGAAAATAACTCAATATTTCGCACTCATTAACCGGAAAGCCATGATGCATACCATCCTGAATGGATTAAATATCCAAAGCGAAAGACCATTCGAACGATTCTCAACGATTCATAATTACATTGATACCGTATCCATGATTTTACGGAAGGGTGCCGTTTCCGCAAAGAAAGGAGAAAAATTAATTGTCCCGATGAATATGCGAGACGGAAGTATTATTTGTGAAGGATTAGGAAATGCTGATTGGAATTATTCATCCCCACACGGCGCGGGAAGAATTATGAGCCGCGCGAATGCTTTTATGGCGTTGAAGATGGAAGACTATAAAAAAGAGATGGAAGGAATTTATTCAACTTCCGTTAATGAACGAACAATAGATGAAAGTCCGATGGCCTATAAAACCATGGATAATATTATTGCCCATATGGGACAAACCGCGAAGGTATTAAAGATTATAAAACCAATTTATAATTTTAAATCCGCGGAAATTCAGAACTATTGGCAAAAGAAAAAAATGTAAGGTACCGAACCTCGCGTAACAGGTCTGTTTACGCTTCGCCATCCGTTGGGCAACATTCGTAATTTGAGCAAAGACCACACCGGGCGAAAGAGGGGATCAAAAGACCCTCGACGTTAAGCCGCCGAGCCATACCGCCCCTACCCCGGTGAGGACGCTGGCGA
>JAISFI010000093.1 GCA_031263685.1 Dysgonamonadaceae bacterium
GAAATCAGCAAATGAACACCGATTCTTATTTGTTTTGCTTTCGCCTCCGGATACTTGGAAATATTGAGTATATCTACGCAAAAGGAAGTTGTCAAACCTGTCAACGCAGAATCTGCACTTGAAAAAGTTACGGCGATAATTCCGATAATAAAAAAGATCAGGGCAGTATTCCCCAGATAGCCGTTGGAGACTAACATCGGCAGAATGTCGTCCGATAATGCAGGCAGTTCTATTTGATGGCTTGCAGCAAAAGACAGTAACAAAACGCCCAAACACAAGAATAAAAAGTTGACCGGCACGAAAGAAAGTCCATACCAGCACATATTTTTCTGTGCATCTTTGAGATTCTTGCACGAAAGATTTTTCTGCATCATCTCCTGGTCTATACCCGTCATGGCAATGGTCACGAATATTCCGCTGATGAACTGTTTCACAAAATGCTGTTTGGAATGCCAGTCGTCAAAAACGAAAACGCGATTATGGGAGCTTTCTCTGACAACGGTGACGATACCGGAAAAATCCAGGTGCATTTTTACAGCTACCTGCCCAATAATCAGCGCCAAAGCCGTCAGCAGACACAGCGTTTGAAGCGTATCTGTCCACACAATCGTTTTTACTCCACTCCGGAAAGTGTACAGCCATATCATCAGCAGAAAAATACAAGCCGTCAGCCCGAATGGAATATTCCATTGATTAAAGACGTATGTCTGAAGGATCAGGATCGCGATATACAAACGTGCCGCAGCGCCTATCGTACGTGCCAGCAGAAAAAAAGAAGCACCAGTTTTGTAGGCGCGTTTCCCGATTCGTTTGTGCAGATAAGTATAGATACTGGTAAGATTCAGCCGGTAATACAGTGGGAGCAGAACAAATGCGATAACCGCATATCCCAGCAAAAAACCCAAT
This sequence comes from Dysgonamonadaceae bacterium, assembly GCA_031263685.1. Classification (GTDB taxonomy): domain Bacteria; phylum Bacteroidota; class Bacteroidia; order Bacteroidales; family Azobacteroidaceae; genus JAISFI01. The sequence continues at coordinate 907 of JAISFI010000093.1, forward strand.
ACCATTTGCATGTAGGTCAGGTCAATTCCTCTTACCATTCCCGGAACGGAAACGAAAGTTACGCCCGACAGCGAAGAGCCGATCATCCCAAAAGCAACCAGATACCAAGGAGATTTTTTGTTTCCCATGAAAAAAGCATCGTTTTCCGAATGTTTTTTGCTAATCAAATGAGAAATCAGTAATAAAACAGAAAAATAGAAGCCTATGATGAGGAGAATGGTAGTACTATTCATGCGCTATACGAGTTCAATATACTAAAAACGAAATAGGGAAATCTCCCGACTTCCCTAATCCAACCTTTGTTAACCTTAAATCTAATACTATTATGAAAAAACCACGGGACAAAGGTAACGGGTTTTTAAAGACTTGTCAATAGCATTTCCCATAATAAGTGTTAATTATAACGGCGATTGGATTAAAGAAAGCTAAAAAGAGTGGCGGATGTAAAAAATCCACCACTCTCATCTCTTTTATAACAAAAAGAAATTAATCTTTAAATTTAGCTACTAAAAACTCCCTGTTCAATCGAGCGATATTACTGATGGAAACATTTTTGGGACACTCCTGTTCGCAAGCTCTGGTATTCGTACAGTTTCCGAATCCAAGCTCATCCATTTTAGCCACCATTGCCTTCGCGCGGCGTGCAGCTTCAATCTTGCCTTGTGGCAAAAGCGCTAACTGGCTTACTTTGGCAGAGACAAAAAGCATGGCAGAGCCGTTTTTACAGGCTGCTACACAAGCGCCGCAACCGATACAGGAAGCTGCATCCATCGCCTCGTCGGCATCTATCTTGGAAATAGGAATGGAATTAGCATCGGGAACACCGCCGGTATTGACCGAAACGTATCCTCCGGCCTGTATAATTTTGTCGAAAGCATTGCGGTCGACCATCAAGTCGCGGATTACCGGAAAAGCTGCCGAACGCCAAGGCTCAACCGTAATGGTTTCTCCATTTTTGAACTTGCGCATGTGCAGTTGGCAAGTGGTAACATCTTCATCCGGCCCATGCGGATGTCCGTTGATGTACAAGGAGCACATGCCGCAAATGCCTTCGCGACAATCATGGTCGAATACGACCGGCTCTTTACCTTCGTTGATTAGTTTCTCGTTGAGGACATCCAACATTTCCAAGAATGAACTGTCGGTAGAAACACTGTCCAGAGCGTATGTCTCAAAACCTCCTTTGGCTTTGGGGCCTTTTTGACGCCAGACCTTTAATGTAATATTAATAGTTTTTTCCATGACTTTTTTACGATTTATAATTCCTTTGTTGACGTTGAACGAACTCATAGTCTAATGCTTCCTTGATTAGCTCCGGCTCATTATCTTCTCCGGTATATTTCCAGCAGGCGGCATACGAGTATTGTTCGTCGTCGCGCAGGGCTTCTCCTTCCGGCGTTTGATATTCTTCGCGGAAATGTCCGCCACAAGATTCATTGCGATTTAATCCGTCGAGCGCCATCAGGTAGCCTATTTCAAGGAAATCTGCCAACCGGAGCGCTTTTTCCAGTTCTGTATTCAGAACATTCGGCTCGCCGGGGATGCGGACATTTGTCCAAAATTCTTTTTTCACCGCTTTAATTTTGCTGATGGCGGTCTCCAATGATTCTTTTGTACGTCCCATTCCGACAAAATCCCACATGATTAATCCCAGTTCTTTATGAATCGAATCGACAGAGCGAGCGCCTTTGATGCTCATCAGTTTGGCGATTTTTTCTTCCAATGCCTTTTCTGCCTCTTCAAATTCCGGTAAATCGGTGCTGAAACGGGGAACTCGTATTTGGTCGGCCAAATAATTCTGTATCGTATAGGGTAATACGAAATATCCATCGGCCAATCCCTGCATCAGTGCAGAAGCGCCCAGGCGATTGGCTCCGTGGTCGGAAAAATTAGCTTCTCCAATACAGAACAGGCCGGGAATGGTAGTCATCAATTCATAATCCACCCAAATGCCGCCCATCGTATAGTGTATGGCGGGATAAATCATCATGGGCGTTTCATAGGGATTTTCATCTACGATTTTTTCGTACATTTGGAAAAGGTTGCCATAGCGGGCTTTCACCGTTTGTAAGCCCAAGCGGTTAATAGCGTCAGAAAAATCCAGATATACCGCTAATCCCGTAGCGCCTACGCCAAATCCGGCGTCACATCTTTCCTTCGCAGCGCGAGAGGCTACATCGCGGGGAACCAGGTTGCCAAAAGCGGGGTATCTTCTTTCGAGGTAATAATCGCGGTTTTCTTCTGCGATCTGAGTCGGCTTCAGCTTGCTGGCGCGAATGGCTTCGGAATCTTCTTTCTTTTTGGGCACCCAAATACGGCCGTCGTTACGGAGAGATTCCGACATCAATGTCAGTTTGGATTGAAATTCACCGTGCACAGGAATACAGGTCGGGTGAATCTGTGCAAAACAGGGATTGGCGAAATAAGCGCCTTTCTTATAACATTGCAGCGCCGCAGATCCGTTGGATCCCATCGCATTGGTAGAAAGGAAGAACGTGTTTCCATATCCTCCTGTTCCAATGACTACCGCATGAGCAGAAAAACGTTCGATCTTGCCAGTCGCCAGGTTTCGGGCGATAATCCCCCTGGCGCGGCCTTCGATAATGACCAAATCCAACATTTCATAACGGGTGTACAATTTGACAGATCCTTTATTTACCTGACGGCTCAAAGCGGAATAAGCTCCCAATAAGAGCTGTTGCCCGGTTTGCCCTTTTGCATAAAAAGTTCGGGAAACCTGTGCTCCTCCGAAAGAACGGTTATCCAGCAAGCCACCGTATTCACGGGCAAAAGGGACACCCTGTGCAACACACTGGTCTATGATATTGTTGGAGACTTCGGCCAAGCGGTGTACATTGGCTTCACGAGCACGGTAATCACCCCCTTTGATTGTATCGTAGAACAAACGGTAAACCGAGTCGCCGTCGTTTTGATAATTTTTAGCGGCATTGATTCCACCTTGTGCAGCGATAGAGTGCGCACGGCGCGGAGAATCCTGTATGCAGAAGTTCAGCACATTGAATCCAAGCTCGCCGAGAGATGCCGCCGCCGCTCCACCGGCGAGACCAGTACCTACGACAATAATATCCAACCGGCGCTTATTGGCCGGATTCACTAATTTCTGATGCGCTTTATAATGGCTCCACTTTTCGGCCAGCGGGCCTTGTGGAATTTTAGAATCTATTTTCGTCATGATTTACTTGATTTTAATGATGTTAAAATACTGTTGTTATGCGCAACAAACGCTTCCACAGCAGAGCGTTTTAAATGTAAAAAATACCGGAACAACTGCAAACCCAATCATAATAACGGTTGCAACAATATTAGAGATACACTTCATTCTCGGATACCATGTTCTATTATTAAGCCCGATAGATTGAAAAGCGCTCCACACTCCGTGGGTGAGGTGAAACCAGATGGCAAACAGCCATACGATATAAATCAGGGCATACACCGGCTGCGAAAACAATTCGATCACCAGACCTGAACCTTCGGATACGGCGTCCGGCAGATGAAGCAATTCTGCAAACTGCATTTTGTACCAGAAATGATACATGTGAAGCAACAGGAAACCCACAATAACAAGTCCTAATATAAACATGTTTTTTGCAGCCCATTCCGTTTGGGTTTTGTTTGAGGAAGCGTATTTATCCGCGCCTCTTGCTTTCCGGTTCTGTAATGTCAGCATCAGTGCATAAATGATATGTACAAAAAAACCTGCGGCCAACACTAAGGTAGCAGCAATGGCATACCAGTTTGCACCCAACAATTTGCATATCATATCGTAGGCTTCTGTAGAAAACACTAACGTTAAATTCATGCTCATGTGGAACAAGAGGAACAGTACCAAAAAAATACCGGAAATACTCATGACAAGCTTCCGTCCAATTGAAGAGTTAAATAGCCAAAACATAAAAAATTGTTGTTTTAAAGATGTATATAGTTGATTGATTCGTATTTTTTATCAGTCCGCAAAGTTAGATGTTTATTGGATAATTTACAAGGATATTAAAGAAATATTTCTTTAATCCTTTGGAAAGGGAAGCCATGTTCCTATTAAATAAACAGCGTTTGTCCGCCTTCTGACAACTTCAGAAAGGAAGCGACACCTAAAACTGCTTTTATTTCGGGGATAAAGTCGCTTTTTTGCAAGCCTAAGACATGCATCGCCATTTCGCAAGCGTAGAAATTGATTTCTAACTGTTTCGCGGCTTCTACCAATTCTTCCAAAGTTGCCACATTGTTTTTTTTCATCAGGTAGCGGAAAATTTTAGGACTTGCTCCAAAGAAATTGAGGCGGCTTACCGGAGACGATTTCAGTCCGCCCATCATGATTCCAAACACTTTCGAAAGAAATCCTTTCCCTACGGGCGAACGTCCCTGTTTTATTTTGATGGCATCTAATCCCCAGAAAGTAAAGAAGAGATTTACTTCGTATCCTGTAGCTGCCGCGCCGGTTGCTAACGTGAAAGCAGCGGTTAATTTGTCGAAATCGCCACTGAAAGCGATGATGGATAATTTTTTTGTCTGATTTTCTGCTGTCATTGTATGATTATATTTAATGTATGATTGTTTTTAATGATTTTCTTTATCAGGTAATAAACATACCCAACATACAAAAGAAAGCTGCCCTTGTGTTTGATGGGGCAGCCTTCTATCTTTCTATTGTATTCTAATAGGTATTACCGTCAAGGCATAAAAGAAGATTGTTTTTGTTTTTCTGCTGCAAAGATGAATGATTTTTTATTAGCTGGCAAATAAAAAAACATATTATATAACATATTTTTGATATACAACGGGTAATTTTCTTATTTTTTAGCATGTATATAATTGATTATTAATGAATTAATATTTTATATAACAGTCAATTTTTAACACTGATTCCTGTATTGCAAGATGCTTTCAAAACGACTTGTCATAAATAATGTTAATTCAAAGAAAATTTCCGTCGAAAAATTATGTTTTACAACATAAAATGCTTTATCTTTGCACCGTGTTTTTCATGGTATTAGATTTAAGGTTAACAATGAAGATTGGTTGTCGTGATGACAACCTTTCCTTTTTTAAATGTGTCGAGAAAACATCCGAAAAATAAGCATATCACTTGGATAATAAAAAAATCTCACCGAATATTTTGTTTTTCAATTTTTTGCATTACTTTTGCGCCAAACTTTTTAAAAGTGAAAAGAGAAAAACGAAAAGTGAAAAGTTTTTATTTATGATAGTTGTGGA
>JAISFI010000112.1 GCA_031263685.1 Dysgonamonadaceae bacterium
GATCTTCCGTGCATGGAGGCTGATGCCGCCGTCGGGATTGGAGCGTTCGGCGCCGTATTTCAGGTCGCCTTTGATGGGAGAACCGATTTTGGCCAGCTGGCAGCGGATTTGATGATGACGGCCTGTCTGCAAATCAATTTCCAGCAAGTAATAGTTGTCCGAGCGGGCTATGAGCTTGTAGGACAATACAGCCTCTTTTGAATTGGGTTGTTCCGTATCGTAGGCGTAGGATTTGTTTTGCTTTTCGTTCCGCACCAGAAAATGCCGCAAAGCAGCCGCTTCTTCTTTGGGTGCATTTTTCACAATCGCCCAATAGGTTTTCTTCACTTCCTTGTTCTGGAACATCTCGTTTAGGCGGGCAAGGGCTTTGCCGGTTTTGGCGAAAACGACAATACCGCTCACCGGCCTGTCCAATCGGTGGGTAACGCCGCAAAAAACATTACCGGGTTTGTTGTACTTCTCTTTCAGCCATTCTTTTACGGTTTCCGAAAGCGGAACGTCGCCGGTCTTGTCGCCCTGCACAATTTCGGAGCAGGTTTTATTGACTACAATAATATGGTTGTCTTCGTAGAGTACAGTCATTGAGGTAATTATGAATTGAAAATTACAGTAAAATACTTTGTGAACTTTGTGGCTTTGTGGGATATAGACAATCGGTTATTTTTTTTGTTTCCTTATCATATACCGGCAGTACGCTGGTCGTATCTATCGCAAGGCAATCGGCTACCACATCCAATAAACCGTTGGCTTCGAGGCGTTTGATATGCTCGCTGCGCTGAATGTATTTCAGCGGGTCGGATTTTGCTTCCTGCCACATCGAAAGCGCTACCTGCGCCGCATCGAAAGCTGCATTATAACCGGCGGCGGCTAATTTTTCTACCAAAGCGCCTCCAAACAAACTGTCCTCCATGTTGAACCGTTCTTTCCAGCCGGCACATAAAACTAATACATCCTTTTGTTGCGAAAGACAATAGTCTGCAATCGCCGAGAGATTACCGAAAGCCCCGATAATCAGGCAACTGCAACCGGCGGCTTCGTCAATGGCGCGAGTGCCGTTGGTGGTAGAAAAAACCACTTCCCGCCCTTTCACCTTTTCGGCTGTGTATTCGGATGGAGAGTTGCCGAAATCACCGAACTCAAACTTCTTGACGTTGCGCTCTCCTCCCACCAAGTGGCCTTTTTCCTTGTAGGCTTTCGCTTCTTCCGGAGACCGGACGGGAATTACCGCCGTTGCGCCGTTGCGGAACGCTGCACAAATGGTCGATGTGGCGCGGAATATATCCGTTACAACTACTATTAAATCAAGGTTGTCGGCATAATACCGGTACAAGGACGGCGAAAAACAAACGTCAATTTTCATATGTTCCGATCGATTAAAGTGATTTGCAGACGCAGCCTGCTTTTGCATTTTGCAAAGATAGGGAAAATAGTTACGAGTATGCGCCGGAGGCACAGCCTATTTTCGCTTTGGCAAAGATCGTAAGTTCAATTAATAAATGCAACAAAAGTAAAAGAAAATCTCTGTTGGGGGCATGCCCCCAACAGAGATTGAGAAAAAAGTTTTTACTTTGTAGTTGTAATGAAAAATAAAAGACATTTAACTCAGGAGCAAAGGTACACAATTTCACGGATGTTGAAAGCAGGATGTACAAGAAAAGAAATTTGTATTGCCACCGGCAAGGACAAATCGGTCATCAGCCGCGAGCTGAAACGCTACGGCGGCAAGCGAGGCTATTCGGCTTCACAGGCGCAGGAATATGCGGATATACGCAAGGAGCGTTTTCGCCGCAAGCGAAAGTTTACCGGCGAGGTAGAAGAACGGATAATCCATCAGCTCACGCAGCAACAGTGGTCTCCCGAACAAATCGTCGGCAGGGCGAGAAAGGAAGGCGTTGCGATGGTGAGCCACGAGCGGATTTATCAGTTCGTCAGAGCCGACAGGAAGGAAGGCGGAACGCTGTACAAACATTTGCGACACCGTCTCAAACACCGCAAACGACCTGTGAGCGGGAAGAAAGTGCTTATTCCCGACAAGGTTTCCATTGATAGCAGAGGCGATATTATCAACAACAGGGAACGCTTCGGCGACTGGGAGATTGATACGGTTATCGGTAAGGAGGGAAAGGGGGCTATCCTGACGGCAACCGAAAGAAAAACCGGAGTCCTGCTGATGAAGAAGTTAAAGCGCGGAAAAAATGCCAAATCGCTGGCAAATGAACTTTTTCTGATGATGTTGCCCTATAAAAAATTCGTTCATTCCATCACTTCCGACAATGGATGCGAATTTTATGAACACAGACTGATTGCGCAAAGGCTGGATGCTGATTATTATTTTGCTCATCCTTATTCGTCATGGGAGCGGGGACTGAATGAATACACTAACGGATTAATCCGACAATATATCCTTAAAAAACAATCATTTATACACTACGACGATGATTTTATCAAATGTATTCAGCATAAAATTAATCGAAGACCTAGAAAAAATCTTAACTTTGACAATCCGTTGAACAGGTTTTTTCATTTTGTTGCATTGGCTAGTTGAATCTGCCCTACGGCTAAAAGTTCTTTTCGGAGCTGGCGCAGGGCTGATATTTTGTATTTTCAAAATAAATCGGCGTGTGTGCCGGTGTTTAAAAACAGTAAAATTAATTCTGTATCATTCTGTTCCCAAACCATTAACCAGTCTGGTTTAATAT